>JALUZN010000476.1 GCA_027011835.1 Draconibacterium sp.
TTTTTATAGTTTTTAATTTTTATTTTTCTATTCAATTGTTAATTAAAGTTTTCACCCTCTCTGTTTTCTCGTTTGCTGTATTCTAAAAACAGGTCGGTACGCCCCGAAAATTCGAGGAGTTTTGCCAACGAAAGAACGTAATCGTTCAACACTTTTATGCGTCCGGTTTTAACTTTTGTTACAGCCAATTCAGCATCAACCACATCTTTCGATGTTGCAAATCCTTCGGCAAATGCTTTTTTCTGAACCCGCAAATATTCGCTAACAAATTCGTAGGTTTTCTCCATGGTTTCCAGCTGTTCTACATGCATTTGCAACTCGTTATACAATTTGTTTAAATAGGTCGAAATATCGGATTTTGCTTTTGTGTCGATAAAATCAACCATCTCCATTGTAGCCTTTGCCGATTTTATTTTCGAGCCCCTCGATGCACCGTCGAACAGGGTCCAGTTCAAATTCACGCCAATAAGCCAATTGGGCATCAAATGCGTTAAATCTTTTGCGTAAAGTTCCTTATTTCCAACAACTGCAACCGTTGGAAAGTAATCGCTTTTTTTGATGTTGTAGTTTTGACGAGCCAACTCTTTTTTCGATTCAACCTGTTTTAACTGCGGGTTATTTTCTATTGCCGCCTGCCTGAAAAAACTAAGGGGTTCAATCTCTTTCAGCAGAAAAAGTTCGGATATTGGCTGAATTACAATTGAGTCGCCAAGAGTATTGCTTAGTGCATCGCGAACAATGTTCGATTGGTTAATCGCTTTTTGCCACTCCATTTTTGCATTCGATGCCGAAAACTCGACATAAAGCCGTTGTGCTTTGGAAATCATTCCGCTCTCTTCCATTTTTTTTGCATGGTCGAGGTGCAGCAACATGGCGTCGTATGCCTCTTTATATAAGTCGACAGCTTTTAACGACAGCCGGTAACCGTAATAGCGTTCAACAAGTTGCGTATTTAATTCATTTTCTGTCTGTTCAATTTCATACAGTGCTTCGTTAATGTTTGCATCCATCGCTTTGTTTGCCGAATGAATTTTTCCACCGGTAAAAACAGGCCAGATAAAATTTAGCCCAACGAGCGAAAACGATTCGTTTTGCAAAACCAATGAAGAGGGAAGTTGTTTTTGTGGCGGGGCTCCGGTAAGGTCTCTAAAAGCATCGGAAATAGGAGAAATATCTAATCCAATATCCTGGTCGAATTTCATGTAGCTGGCCGACAACGACACTTTTGGCAGATACAAACCCCGCATGGTTTTTCGTTCCATTTCGCGCGAACGTTTATTTGCCTGAGCACTTTTAAGTGCATAGTTTCTGTTGTTCATAGTTTGCATGGCCTGTTCAAACGTCATTTTTTCAACCTCTTGTGCAGCTGCAAAGTGAATGTTTATGAATAAGTACAAGGCTATATAATATTGCTCGTTTCATCGTTATCCTTTTTATTTCTGAAGTTTAAAAATAGCAGTTTGTTAAATCTTATAAATAATTCCCAATCGCAAGTCGGTGTAACTATTGTTACCATCTCCAAAAGTCTGGTTGTAACCCGCTTTAAAAAGAATTCCTATTCCATCGGAGATGTTATAAATTGCTCCAAGATGCGGATAAACTCCAAATTTGTACGAAAAGTCTTTCTGGGTGTCGGAGGTATAATTTCCGGTTTGTTTAATTTTATGAACAAGCGTGTAGAGTCCGGCACCAATTCCAAGAAACGGCTGGAACTTTTTCTCTCGTAAAAAGCGGTAGTTTACAGCAGCCAAAACAGGAACAGAGAAATAATGTATAGAATATTCGAACGGAAAAATGTTTTGCTGAGCATTTTTGTAGGCTTCCAAATACTCGTTGGTGGCAGCAAAATTTGCTAACGAAAAACTTAACGAAACAGAAAGCGGAGAGTCGTCGAAAGAGTAATAAAACTCGGTACTTCCTCCAAATCCATTTTTAAATTTTTCGTTAATTGTTTTGTTCGCAATATTGTAATTACCTGTAAAACTTACCGCCAATTCCGATTGTGCCTGTACAATTAAAGAACAGCTGATAATGAGTAGTGCAAAAATTATTTTCATCGATATTTTTTTTATTCAATAATTCAGAACCCACAAATGTGGTGCTTTTATAATTAAAGATTGAAATTTATTACGAATAACGGCATTTCTTAAACCTCAAACAACTTCAAAGTAAAGTTAATTAACATTTTCAATTTTAAAATTTGAAGTATAACAAAATAGTTGAATATCAGGTTCAAAATATTTCCGAAAAACTTATAGTATTTTTTACAGTATCTTTTGCTGTACTGATTTGATTCCCTATTTTTACAGAGATAAAATAAAAAACCGAACTATGAAAAGATTTATTTTTATTGCATTCACCATTGTTTTATTCTCCTGTTCGGGAGTAAAAAATAAACAAACCGAGAAATTTACGCTTCACCGTGGAACCAATTTAGCACACTGGCTTTCGCAAAGTAGTAGGCGGGGGGCCGAGCGAGAGAGTTTTATTACTGAAACCGATTTCAGAGAAATTGCCAAAATGGGTTTCGACCACATAAGGCTACCAATAGACGAAGAACAGATGTGGGACGAAAACGGGAAACGCCACAATGATGCATTCCAAATTTTAACCAATTGTATTGATTGGAGTGCAAAAAATAACCTCCGCGTAATTGTTGATTTGCACATCTTGCGTTCGCACCATTTTAATGCCAAAGTAAAACCTTTGTGGACGGTTCCAGCCGAACAAGAAAAATTCTATAACCTGTGGCGCGACCTCTCCAAAACTCTTGCAAAATACCCCAACAGTCTGGTTGCTTATGAATTAATGAACGAAGCTGTTGCCGATAATCCGGAAGACTGGAACAATTTAATTGCAAATGCGGTAAAAACTATTCGCGAAAAAGAGCCGGAACGTACCATTGTAATCGGCTCAAACAAATGGCAGCAGGTTCAAACTTTCGACGAGTTAAAAGTACCGGCCAACGATAAAAACATAATTTTAAGCTTCCATTTTTACGAACCGTTTTTACTAACGCATTACAATGCAAGCTGGACAAACCAAAAGGGATACACCGTACCGGTGCATTATCCCGGAGTTATTCTTACGCAAAAAGAGTTTGATAATTTACCTGAAAAGATGCAACAGATTACAAAAAAATGGATAGGTAAGAAATTTGATAAAGCGTGGATTATAAAACAGTGGCAGAAACCAATAAACAAAGCAAAAAAGTTGGGACTACCATTGTATTGTGGCGAATTTGGAGTTGTTTCGGGTCCGCCGGAAAAAGACCGGTTAAATTGGTACGCCGATATGATTACACTATTTGAGGAAAATGGGATTGGATACGCCAACTGGAATTACAAAAGTGGCAGCTTTGGCTTGATTGACGATGCAGGCAATAAAAACAAAAAACTAATTGAAATTGTTTCGGGACAAAATACTGCTGAGCAATCAAAATAGAAATCATTTCCAGATTTAAAATACCTCATTCATAAATAATATTTATATTAGTTGCTGGAAAATATGACGGATATCTGTTCATATTAAATGTATTTATAATTCAACCAAAAACTATTCTTATGAAAAAACTAATTTTTCTATTGGTTTCATTCTCTATCTTTTTTCAGGGATTTTCTCAAGATAAAGAGGTAACAAAACAAAACTGGAACTTCGGAGCGCTTCCAACAATTTCGTTCGACACCGACCTCGGATTTCAATATGGAGGTTTGATAAATTTATACGATTATGGCGATGGAAGTCGCTACCCACAATACGACCATTCTATTTATCTCGAAATTTCGAGATTTACAAAAGGAAGTGGAATTAACCGTATTTACTACGATACCGACGATTTAATAAAAGGATTGCAGACTACAGTTGATTTAAGTTACCTGTCGGATCAGGCCTACGATTTTTTTGGATTTAACGGATACGATGCGGTAGTTAATTTCGATTGGATTGACGACACAAAACCCGAAGATGTATATAAATCGAGAATGTTTTATAAATACGACCGAAAATTATTTCGTTTTAAAGTCGACTTGTCGGGAAAACTGTCGGGCGAACATTTGCGTTGGGCTGCCGGAGTAAATATCCTTAATTTTAAAGTAAGGCAGGTAGATATTGAACGACTAAACGAAGGCAAAGAAGGCGACGAATTATTACCCAACATTGAAGGATTATACGACAAATATGTTCGGGTTGGCATAATTTCGCAAGACGAAGCCGACGGCGGTTTTATTCCCGAATTAAAAGCCGGATTTATTTACGACACGCGCGACAACCGCCCGAACCCGATGAAAGGAATGTGGAGTGAAGCTGTTATTGTTGGCGCCCCCTCTTTTTTAGGTGCCGAAAGTTCGTTTGCAAAACTTAGTTTAACGCACCGGCAGTACTTTACAATTGTTCCCGACGATCTTTCGCTGGCATACCGGCTGGCGTACCAGACCACAATTGGTGGCCACGTTCCTTTTTATTATCAAAGTCAGGTAATTACATCGGTAATGAAAGGGGCAACTTCCGAAGGACTCGGAGGCGCAAAATCGCTGCGTGGAATTCGTAGGAACCGGATAGTTGGCGACGGTTTTTTTTATGGGAATGTTGAAGCGCGTTGGAAATTTGCCCGCTTCCGTTTTATCAATAACAACTTCTATTTGGGATTAAACGGATTTTTCGATTTTGGACGAGTAACAAAAAAGATTGACGTTAGCTATCCTGCACCAAAAGAGGCAAAAGAGAGTATCGACGATTACCTGAATCCGGGAGCCGAAAAAATGCACTATTCGTATGGAGCAGGGTTGCGTATTGTTATGAATCAGAACTTTATTATTGCTGTAGATTATGGTAGAGCTACAAATGCAAGCGACGGAGACACCGGAGTTTATATTGGATTAAATTACCTGTTTTAAAAATTAATCTGCCCGGTTTATACCGAAACAACTTATTTTAACGATTTTTTCCATCAACTTATCGAAAAAAAGAGGCTGTGTGTAAACTTTCATTTATGTTTGAATTAAATTTGAAAACATCAGCAAGATGAAAGTAAAAAATGTTTTAACAGTATTTGCGATGACCCTGCTTCTATCAGGTTGTGTGGTGTACTCATTTTATCCGCTTTACACTTCCGACGATCTTTTTGCAAACAATATTCTCACCGGAAATTGGAAAGACGGAGACGGTGCCCACTGGTCTTTTGAACATCCGGTTTTGAACGACAAAGACAAACTGAAAACCGATAGCACATCGTATCTTTTAACCGTCGTTCAAAAAGATTCGGTTAAACAGGAGTTTTCTGTTCATATTGTAAAACTGGGTGGCCACTACTTTTTAGATTTCTATTTGTCAGATTTTTTAGGCGATGAAGATTTAACGCTTGCCTCTTTTCATACTATTCCGGTTCATACATTTGCTAAACTTACTATTTCAGAAAATCAACTTCAAATTAACTGGTTCGACCAAAACTGGTTGGAAGATTTAATTAGAGTCTGCTGATTTTCTAATGTACTATATCCGTTAAATATTTGGG
>JALUZN010000477.1 GCA_027011835.1 Draconibacterium sp.
TGCATAGGTTGAGTTTGCTAACATTCCGTGCAACGCGTGGCCAAACTCGTGCAAAAATGTTTCCACCTCATTAAAAGTAAGCAGCGCAGGTTTTGTTTCGGTGGGGCGCGTAAAATTCATTACAATGGTAATGTGTGGGCGCGAATCGACACCTTTCTCTTTCCATTGGCTTTTAAAATCGTTCATCCAGGCACCGCCCTGTTTCCCATTGCGCGGGTAAAAATCGGTATAAAGGAGCGACAGAAATTTACCATCGTTATCGAAAACTTCGTAAGCGGTAACCTCGCTGTTGTATACCGGAATATTTTTATTTGGCTGAAACGTAATGCCGTACAATTGGGTAGCAAGTCCAAAAATACCTTCAACCACCCTGTTCAATTCGAAATAGGGTTTTAACATTTCGTCGTTTAAATCGAACTTTTCAACTTTTACTTTTTCGCTGTAGTAGCTCCAGTCCCACGGCATAATTTCGCCATCGAAACCACTCTTTTTAGCAAAGTTCTCAACTTCAGCTTTCTCCCTCCGGGCAACGGTAAACGAAGCATCGTACAAATCGTCGAGCAGTTTATAAACATTTCCGACAGTATTTGCCATTTGGCGTTCTAAAACATAGTCGGCATAATTTTTATAGCCCAGCAAACGGGCTTGTTTCAGACGCAAATCAACAATGCGTTTTACATTCTCCCGATTGTCGTATTCGTTCCCTTTAAACGCTTTCGAGCTATATGCCAAATACATCTCTTTACGTAACTCGCGGTTATCGGCATATTTCATAAAAGGCAAATAACTTGGCATTGTAATATCGAAAATCCAGCCCTCTTTATTTTTCGATTTTGCCTTTCCGGCTGCCGCCTCCAAAACACCTTCGGGCAACCCCGATAGTTTCGATTTGTCGGTAATATGCAGTTCGTAACTGTTTGTCTCTTTTAAAACATTCTCGCTGAAAGTGAGCGAGAGTTTCGAGAGTTCGGTACTTATTTCTCTGAATTTCGCCTTGTCGTTGTTACTTAAATTGGCACCACTTCGAACAAATTCCAAGTAGGTATTTTCGAGTAACGTTTGCTGCTCAACCGATAAATTCAGTTTTTTTCGCTGAGCGTAAACTGCTTTTACTTTTTCGAAAAGAGGGGAATTTAGCGAAATGTCGTTCTGAAATTTCGTTAACATTGGCGAAACATCCTGCGCAATTTTCTGCAGTTCGTCGTTGGTCTCCGAGCTTAAAAGATTAAAAAATATACCGGAAGTACGAGCCAACAATCGTCCGGTTTTCTCGAGTGTTTCAATGGTATTTTCGAAAGTTGGCATCGACTTATTTCCGACAATAGCCTTAACTTCTGCTTCACCAGCTTTTATTGCTTCAGCAAAAGCCGGCATAAAATATTCGTTTTTAATTTTATCGAAAGGTGCTGCCTCGTGTGGAGTATAAAAATCTCCAAGCAGCGGATTGTTTTGTGTACTTTTCATTTCCAAATTCATAAAATAATTACTTCTTTGAAGAAGCAGATGTTTTTTTCTTTTTTCTCTTTTTTTTCTTCTCAACCGACCAGCCGAATTTGCCAATTTTATCGCCCATTCCAAAATAGTGTCCGTGGCTGTAAACCAGTGGTTTTGCTTTGGAAAAACGAAATGCCCCGTTTTTGTCTAAATAGTTATCGTCAACCGAAACATTTACAACATCGGCAATAAACATATGGTGTGTTCCCAGCTCAACAATATCTTTTACCACACATTCAATATTTACCGGCGACTCTTCAATAATTGGCGATTGAACAATTTTGGCTTTTGCAGGTGTAAGATTCATCTCTTTCCATTTGTTAAACTTGCTTCCCGAACGACATCCGTTCCAGTCGGTAGCTTTTGCCAGCTTTTCGGTAGTGAGGTTGATAACAAAATCGCCTGTTTGTTTTATAATATCGTACGAATGTCGCCCGGGCCTTATGGAAATATAACACATTGGCGGGTCGGAATTTATGGTTCCGGTCCAGGCAATTGTAATAATATTATACTCGTCGTGCGTGTGCCCGCAACTTACCATTACAGCAGGCAGCGGGTATATCATTGTGCCGGGTTTCCAATTTATTCGTGCCATTTTTATTGTTTGATTAAACGGGCAATATAGTTAATAAACTCAATTTTACAATTTCAATACTACGGGCGCACTGATTTTGCTCTCGTTGTGCAAACGGTCTAAAACCGAAATCCTCACTTCGTACAGTTGCTTTTTCCGGTTTATTCTCGGGAATTTGAATTTCGTATTTTGGGTTATTTTATAAATAAACCGGCTGTTCTCTGAATTAAACATTGTTCCCACCTTGTTTAAGTAAAGTACAAAACTGTAGGGTTTATCCATTTCACCGGCAACATTGGTAACTGTTCTCCATTTAACTCTTTTCCCTCTTTTTTTCACCTTCAAAACCGGCTGCGGAGGGGAATTGTCAATCCAGCTCATTGGTGGAATTATTGCCTGATTTTTATAGAAATTCAACCTCAAGCTATCCTGAAACCCAAGTAAATTCCGGCTAAAATGTTTACTGCTAAAAAATGCCGACCCATCGATATTTTTAATACTACGCAACACTCTTATTTGTGCGGGAAGCTCTCCGGGCATTGTCCACGCTTTGGTTTTCGACGAAGGACTAACTTTATACGCTGCCTGCCCCACATACATCGCCCGGCCATACGAATGTTCTGCCCACCAGTTTGCCAGCATTTTAAAATCGACAGCCTGATGCCCAATTTGCCAATAAAGCTGTGGCAACAAATAATCAATCCATCCTTGCTCCTGCCACCTAATAACGTTGGCAAAAAGCTGGTCGTAGTTGGTTGTTCCGGCTTTCGAGGCCGAACCACGCGGGTCGGTGGTGCTGTTTCGCCAAACGCCAAACGGACTGATTCCGAATTTCACCCACGGTTTTATCTGTTTAATGGTTTTATTTAACTGCTCAATTAAAATGTCAACATTCTCGCGGCGCCAATCGGCTTTATCGTTCAAAGAAAAACCCCGGTTGTATTTTGCAAACGATGTTGTATCAGGAAAATCTTCATCGAGAGGATAGGGATAAAAATAGTCGTCGAAATGGATAGCATCTACATTGTAACGGGTAACAATATCGTTTACAACGGCTATTACAAACCTCCGGGTTTGAGGCAATCCCGGGTCGAAATAAAGTTTGTTTCCATATTTCAAAACCCATTCGGGATATTTAAAAGCAATATGATTTGCAGCCAACGGCCGGGTGTAATTATTGGCCACCCGAAATGGATTTAACCACGCATGCAACTCCATACCGCGTTTGTGCGTTTCGTTAATCCAAAATTCAAGTGGGTCGTAATAAGGTTTTGGTGCCCGGCCGGGTGTACCGGTTAAATATTTCGACCACGGCTCCAGCTCCGACGGATAAAAAGCATCGGCAGCCGGACGAACCTGTAAGATGATGGCATTCATTCCTAATTCCTGCTGCCTGTTTAAAATAGAAATTACCTCGCGTTGCTGCTCTTTCACCAAAAGCCCCGGCTTCGACGGCCAGTCGATATTGGCAACTGTTGCCACCCACACCGCACGAAATTCGTATTTGGGCGGCTGTGCATTAACCGAAATAAACAGGAGAAACGAAATAAGAAACAGATACAAAAATTTCATTGCAGGAACTTTATTTTTCTCAACAAAAATAGCTATTCTAAACGCAGTAAAAAAAACGATTGCCCCCATCGCTTAAAAATTACTAATTTTGTAGCATGATTTTAATTGCAGACAGCGGTTCAACAAAAACAAGTTGGTTTTTTTTTAAAGATTTCAATCATTCTGAAAAAATCTCCACAAACGGAATAAATCCGTTTTTCAGAACAACAGAGAGTATTGTTGCTGAACTTCAAAAAGATTTAATTCCAAAAACAGGCACGTCCATTTCTGAAATCTATTTTTATGGTGCCGGCATTATCGACAGCAAAAAAGCAAAAACGGTAAAAGATGCACTGCAACAACTTTTTACAACGGCAAAAATTGAAGTTGAAAGCGATTTACTTGCAGCGGCACGTGCAACATTTCAAAACGAAAAAGGAATTGCCTGCATTTTAGGAACCGGTGCAAATACCTGCCTTTACAATGGAAAACAAATTACCGGCCACGTTCCGCCACTTGGTTTTATTTTAGGCGACGAAGGAAGTGGCGCTGTTTTAGGGCGTAAACTGGTTGCCGATTATTTAAAAGGAATATTGCCCAATGATTTAAGTCAAAAATTCAGTAACCAATTTCAGTTAAATTATGCCGGGTTTTTAGAAAGCGTATATAAAAAAGAGCGACCAAATAAATTTCTGGCACAATTTACACCTTTCTTATACAATAATATTAACGACGATTATTGTGCAAATCTGGTTACCAACTCGTTTAGAGATTTTATTGAAAGAAACATAAAACTGTACAGCGGATACCAAGACGAGACAATTCGTTTTGTTGGCTCTGTTGCCTACTATTTCCAGCCCCAATTAAAAGAAGCGATGCAATTAACGGAATTAAATTATGGCGGTGTATTAAAAGAGCCGCTCGACGGACTAAAGAAATTTCATCTACAATAAAAACACTATGACAAATATTACCGAATCGAGTTCGATTTATAAGAACTTAGACAAAATGAGTACCCGCGAACTACTGGAAGGAATTCATAATGAAGACAAAAAAGTATTGCCGGCAGTAGAAAAAGTTCTTCCAAAAATTGAAGAACTGGTTGAAAAAATGGTTCCGCGTATAAAAAAAGGGGGAAGACTTTTTTACATTGGAGCAGGCACCAGCGGACGGTTGGGAATTTTAGATGCCTCGGAAATCCCCCCCACTTATGGCGTTGGCTACGAACTTGTTATTGGATTAATTGCGGGCGGCGACGAAGCCATTAGAAAAGCAGTTGAATCGGCCGAAGACGATGAAAATCTATCGTGGGAGGTACTAAAAGAGTACAATGTAAACGAGCTGGATACCATTGTGGGAATTGCAGCTTCGGGGCGAACTCCGTATGTTATAGGAGCAGTAAAAAATGCACGAAAAAACGGATTATTAACCGCTTGTATTACCAGCAATCCCGACACTGCATTGGCAAAAAACGTTGAAGTGCCCATTGAAGCCATTGTAGGTCCCGAGTTTGTTACCGGCAGTACCCGGATGAAATCGGGAACAGCTCAGAAACTGATTCTGAATATGATAACTACAACATTAATGATAAAACTTGGGCGGGTAAAAGGAAATAAAATGGTGAATATGCAATTAACAAATGAGAAATTAGTGATGCGCGGCACCAAAATGATTATGGACGAATTGGGCTACTCGGAAGAGAAAGCCAAAAGACTCCTTTTATTGCATGGCTCGGTTCAAAAAGTTCTCGACGAGGCAGAGCTCCAATAGAATGAAAAAATGAAGTTGTTTAAAGTTAACTATCAAGTTATCAATCAACAACAAAATGTTAAAAAGAAAGAATGAAATAAAATAATCGAAACTCAATTATTTGTATC
>JALUZN010000478.1 GCA_027011835.1 Draconibacterium sp.
AAACTATTCAATATAAAGCTTGAGATAAAAGATTTATCACAGGGTAAAAGAGCAAAACATTAGATTAGTGGGAGAATAAATATCTCTGGGATCGCTGCGTAAAGCTCTGCTGTCTCTGTGGTAAAAAACAAGACATTATGAAAACGATAAAACCACTTCAAGAGAAAAAAAATACGGCAACACTGTTGATTCACTGCCCCGACCGGCAGGGAATTTTGGCCACCGTTACAGAATTTTTAAACGAAAACCGGGGAAACATTGTCTATCTTGGGCAGCATGTCGACCGCCAGGAAAAAATATTTTATATGCGGGTTGAGTGGGAACTTGAAAAATTTGCCATTCCAAAAGATAAAATCGGAGAATATTTCGATACACTTATTGCTTCGAAACTCGATATGGATTGGACCATCCATTTTTCGGAAAACATTCCTAAAATGGCGCTGCTTGTTTCGAAAATGCCACACGCTCTTTTCGATATTCTGGCGCGTTACACTGCCGGCGAGTGGGACGTCGAGATTCCGCTGATAATAAGTAACCACGAGACATTACGCCCCGTTGCCGAACGTTTTGGAATTGATTTCTACCACTTCCCTATAACAAAAGAGAACAAAGCAGAGCAAGAGGCAGCAGAACTGGAACTATTAAAAAAGAACGATATCGATTTTGTTGTTTTGGCGCGTTATATGCAAATCCTTTCGTCTGAGTTTGTAAAAAACTACCCCAATAAAGTTATCAATATTCACCACTCGTTTTTACCAGCTTTTGCCGGAGCAAAACCGTACCACGCCGCACATCAGCGTGGTGTGAAAATTATTGGCGCAACCAGTCATTACGTTACCACCGATTTAGATGCCGGGCCAATAATAGTGCAGGATGTTACACGTTGCAGCCATTTAGATACAGTACAAAGTTTAATTCGAAAAGGTCGCGACCTCGAAAAAATTGTACTTTCGCAAGCAGTTTATAAACACCTGCAACGAAAAATTCTGGTTTATAAAAACCGAACGGTTGTGTTTAATTAAAAAGCCCCTCCTGACCTTCCCAAAAGGGGAAAAACAAGAGAATAAAACTTAAAACAAAATATTACACTATGAAACGAATACTTTCTCTACTATTTTTTATTACTATTTCACTTGGCAGTTTTGCACAGCTAACAAAAGTTCCAATCCAGAATATTCCGGAGGAATACGGTTATATTGTAAAACAGGGCGACCAATTTCCCGATACAGAATTTCGGTTAACCGACGGAACAACCATAAAAACTAGCGAGTTAAAAGGCAAAGTGGTAATGCTGCAATTTACCGCCAGTTGGTGCAGCGTTTGCCGTAAAGAGATGCCACACATTGAAAGCGAAATTTGGCAAAAACATAAAAACAACCCTAATTTTGCTCTTTTCGGAATCGATATGAACGAGCCGTTACAAAAAGTAGTTCAATTTAAAAAAGAGATAAAAGTAACCTATCCGCTGGCGCTCGACCCCGGAGCAAAAATATTCTATTCAATTGCAGCAAAAAATGCCGGAGTTACCCGAAATATAATAATTGGCAAAGATGGTAAAATTGCCTATTTAACACGCCTCTATAAAGAAGATGAGTTTAACGAAATGAAAAAGGTGATTGAATTGTTATTGAAAAGTTCATAGTGCTAAGTATTTAGTTCTTAGTGCAAAGTTCTTAGTGGCGACTTTTCTTTTAATAATACAGTACTTATTTTTTATAAATCTTTTTAAACATATAGTTATGAATAGTTTTAAAGAGCTTAAAGTGTGGCAGAAGGCAATGGATTTAGTTACGGACATTTACGCTATTACAACTATTTTCCCTCAACATGAACAATTTGGGATAACATCTCAAATAAGACGCTCATCTATTTCTATACCTTCAAATATTGCAGAAGGCTTCGGCAGAAATTCAAATAATGAATTTGTTCGATTTTTACGTATTGCAATTGGTTCTCTTTTCGAATTGCAAACACAATTAGAAATATCTAAAAACCTTAAGTTTATTTCCACTGAAGAATTCAACAAAATGCTATTGGAATCAACCGAGATTGAAAAAATGATTAAAGCATTAATTAAGAGTATAAACAAATAATTCACCTAAAATATGCAGGATTCATTGTTCCAACAAGTACTACAAACAAGGCACTAGGCACTATGAACTAAGCACAAAGTACTAATAAAATGAAAATAGTAATAATTAAATACAACGCCGGAAACATCGAATCGGTAAATAATGCGTTAAACCGGCTGGGTGTAAATGCTGAAATTACTGCCGACCACGAAAAAATACGAAACGCCGACAAAGTAATTTTTCCGGGAGTTGGCGAGGCAAGTACAACCATGAAATACTTGCGCGAACAGAAACTCGACGAACTGATTGTATCGTTAAAACAGCCGGTGCTGGGTATCTGCCTGGGATTGCAATTAATGTGTGCATACTCCGAAGAGGGCAACACGAAATGCCTGGGCATTTTCGACGAGAAAGTGAAACGTTTCGTTCCAAAACCGGGCGAAGAGTACATTACAAAAGTACCGCACATGGGTTGGAATTCGATAACAAATTTAAAGAGTAATTTATTTTCGGAAGAAATCGAAAACCAATACGTTTATTTTGTACATTCGTTTTATGCAGGAATTGGCGCACACACAGCAGCAACCTGCAACTATATTATGCCGTTTAGTGCAGCGTTGCAAAAAGACAACTTTTTTGCCACCCAGTTTCACCCCGAGAAAAGCGGAACAATTGGAGCAAAAATTTTAGAAAACTTTATAACTATTTAAACGTTACCTTTTACATGGATAAACTAACAATAATAAAAGTGGGTGGAAAAGTGGTTGAAGAGCCCGAGTCGCTCGATGCACTTTTAACGCAGTTCAACAAAGTTTCGGGAAATAAAATATTGGTTCACGGTGGAGGCAGAACAGCTACCGAAATTGCAGGCAGACTGGGGATTGAAACAAAAATGGTTGATGGCCGAAGAATTACCGATGCTGCCATGCTTGAGGTAGTTACAATGGTTTACGGCGGTTTGGTTAACAAACGTATTGTTGCCCAATTACAGGCACAAAACTGCAATGCCATTGGATTAACCGGTGCCGACCTCGACCTAATTCGTGCAAAAAAACGCCCTGTAAAAGATATCGATTACGGTTTCGTTGGCGATGTTGATGAGGTAAATTCCAGTGAACTGCGCCTGCTGATTAACGAAAATATTATTCCGGTTATTGCACCGCTCACCCACGACGGAAACGGAAATCTGTTAAATACTAATGCCGATACAATTGCCTCGGAACTGGCAACCGAATTGGCCGGTCATTTTAGTGTCTACCTTTTTTACTGTTTCGAGAAACGGGGTGTACTCACCAATCCCGACGACGAATCGTCGGTTATTTACGACCTCGACATTTCTCTTTTCAATAAATACAAAAACGAAGGAGTAATTAGCGAAGGAATGATTCCGAAACTCGAAAACGGATTCAATGCAAAGCTGAAAGGGGTAAAAGAGGTGCTGATTACCAATGCCGAAAATATTGCCACCGGACGCGGAACACGATTGGTTTAACCTTATTTATTTACACCATTAATCTTGTTCTACAACATTCAACAAAATCAATTATTATGAAATTTAAACTTTTAATTGCGGTGTTGCTATTTGCAACTGCCTGCACACACAACTACCCGCCTGCATCTATCAATAAAATTCGTGTTTCGTGGACCGACGACCCTGCAACTACAATTACAATTGGGTGGGACCAGTTAGAGAGTAAAAATCCGATGGTTTACTATGGAGAAAAAGACCGCGGCAGGAATTGGAAACGCTATAAAAAGTCGCAAAAACCAACGCGCATAGTAAACCATTTGGGAATGAACACCCATTTCTGCAACTTAAAAGAGCTAAAACCCAACACTGCCTACTATTTTGTAATAAAAGACGACAGCGGAGTTACCGACCGTTTTTGGGTAAAAACAGCACCCGACAAACCAATGCCTTTTACCTGCATTTTTGGTGGCGACACAAAAAGTACCGGCGAAGCATTAAAAGCTGGTGAATTCTCGAATCAGATGGTTGCGAAGTTGCGCCCCCTGTTCGTACTGTTTTGTGGCGATTTTACAAACGAAGGAAACAACAGCGACCAATGGAAACAATGGCTAACCGACTGGAGTGAACTAACAAAAACTTCCGACGGCAGATTATTCCCAATCGTTCCGATAAACGGAAATCACGAAAATCGCGATATGGAAGTTCTCAATAAAGTTTTTAATTCTCCCTACCAAAACAACAATACAAAAGAGATTTACTACTCGCTTTCGGTGGGTGGAAATCTTATGGATATTGTTGTGCTAAATTCAATGATTAATCCCGGTGGAGCTCAAAAAGAGTGGCTTGAAAAGAATTTAAAAGAGCATCGGAATTATACGTTTAAAGTAGCAGCCTATCATAAACCATTTCGCCCACATACACAGCGCAAACGAGAAAATATAAACGAATACAACCAGTGGGCATACCTATTCTATCAATACGGGGTAGATATTTCGCTGGATGCCGACTCACATATGTCGAAAATTACTTTTCCCCTAAAGCCCGACTCGATTAACGGAGTAGAAGGATTTATACGAGACGATAAAAACGGTACAATGTTTATTGGCGAAGGAAGCTGGGGTGCATCGCCGCGAGGTAACGACGACGACAAACCCTGGACACTGCGCAGCGGGTCGTTCAATCAAATAAAATGGCTGCAAGTTTTCCCCGGCACAAAAAATAGTGCTGCTCACATCGATATACGAACGGTTATTACTTCAACCCGCGACACGTTAAACAGAGCAGTTTCGCACGTTGCAGATGTTATTCCACTTACCGAAAAAAATATTTTTGATGTTCCAAAAGGGATTAAGCTGTTTTCTACGCAACCTTATGGCGAGGTAATTACCTATCCGTTTATTGGTCGCAATTAGAGTTAAAACTGTACACTTTAGTGCATCTTATTTTAGCTTCTAAGAATCTAAAAAATGAATGTCGAATGATGATTAACGATTTGAGATTTTAAAGAAAGATAAAATCTCTACGATAGTAATAATTTTAATTGCTACGGCAGATTAATTCTGAAATCATTTTTTTCGTAAATGAATCTCATTCATCATATAAAACTATGGTACTTTTAGTTCATAGTTGTTTAATGCAAAGTTGGTACTCTATTAAACTCATTTAAAAAATATTTGTCCATATAATTTGAGATGACTCACAATTATCCAGAAAACACAACAATCACTACCAACTGTCTATCAGTACATTGCAGGTCATCTTGCATTTTTTTATCATTTTCAAAAACAAATTAAAGTTTTCTGCGTTTTACAACACAACAAAAAGATACAAAAATGTCTTTTATTTAAAATGATTAATTATGAAAGCAGTGATTAAAAAATTAACAATCTCGATATTTGTGCTATTTGCATTACTTT
>JALUZN010000479.1 GCA_027011835.1 Draconibacterium sp.
ACTAATCAGCGAAATAACTATGAAACTTAATAGAAGACCTCGAAAAAAATTGAACTATAAAACACCAGGAATTGTATTTTTAAATAAATTTGGGGATAATGTCGCACTTGCTTCTTGAATTTTCGATACCTCATAAATAGAGGATTACAAGGCATAAGGAAATTATCGTAATTTACTAAAAATCAAACCTTTGCGACTTTGCAGCTTCGCGAGAAACAAAAAATTAACAAAGCATTGTACTCAATTTGAATAAGAAACCGTACAAATACAAAAAAAGCCTTTCGTAATAAACAAAAGGCTTTTTAAAATGAATAGTTTTATACTTGACTTACAAAATACTTTCAACCTTTTCGAGCGGTAAACCAAAAGCATCGGCAACACCTTTGTAAACTACTTTTCCGCCAACAACATTCAACCCTTTACGCAATGGTTCACTGTCGACACAAGCCTGTTTCCACCCTTTTTCGGCAATTTGAATGGCATACGGCAATGTAGCGTTGGTAAGCGCAATTGTTGACGTGCGAGGTACCGCACCCGGCATATTAGCCACACAATATTGAATTACATCGTCAATCACAAAAGTCGGGTCGGTGTGTGTGGTTGCTTTTGTAGTTTCGAAACAACCACCCTGGTCAACAGCAACGTCAACCATTACCGTTCCTGGCCGCATTGTTTTCAGCATATCGCGGGTTACAAGGTGCGGTGCTTTCGCTCCCGGAATAAGTACTGCACCAATAATTAAATCGTGCGTTTGTACCATTTCGCGAATGTTGTAATCGTTACTCATCATTGTTTTTACGTTGGCCGGCATTATATCGTCTAAGTAACGCAAACGCGGCAGCGAAATATCCATAATAGTCACATCGGCACCCAGCCCGGCAGCCATTTTTGCTGCTTCGGTTCCAACAATTCCACCGCCCAAAACCAGCACTTTTGCCGGAGGAACTCCGGGAACTCCACCTAAAAGAACACCGTAACCACCATACGTTTTTTCAAGATATTTTGCACCTTCCTGAATCGACATACGACCTGCAACTTCGCTCATTGGAATTAAAAGCGGCAACGAACGATCGGCTAATTCAACTGTTTCGTAGGCAAGGCAAACCGATTTATTTTCAATCATGGCATGGGTTAACGCTTCGCCCGATGCAAAATGAAAATAGGTATACAATATTTGCCCCTCTTTAATCAGTTTATATTCCGGTTCTATGGGCTCTTTTACCTTAATAATCATCTCGGCAATAGCATACACATCTTCAATGGTCGGCAATATTTTTGCTCCTGCAGCAACATAATCTTCATTGTGGAAACCACTTCCATTTCCGCCATTTTTCTGAACATAAACTTCGTGTCCGCGTTTTACCAGTTCGGCAGCTCCGGCCGGAGTTAGGGCAATGCGGTTTTCGTTATTCTTAATCTCTTTTGGTACTCCGATAATCATTTTAATCTGATTTTAATAAGTTATTTAACGACAAAAGTAAACTTGTAAACGCAGCAAAAATATGACAATTACGCACATTTTTCCTAACAATCGATTCTTTTTACCGACTGGAAGTTAACAATTCACAAATTGGAAGTTAACTTTTCAATAACATTTAAAACTGAAAAAAAACATATACTATTAATTTCAATTTGATACTTCTATCTTTGCTTTGTTAAAAGAAAAAATAAAATATGCCTACAGTATCAAATAGGGGACGAATAATGCCCAACTCGCCAATCAGGAAATTGGTACCATTGGCCGATGAAGCAAAAGCAAAAGGACGAAAAGTTTATCATCTGAATATTGGCCAGCCCGATTTGCCTACCCCGCCCGAGGCGTTGAAAGCGATACAAAATATCGACCGCTCGATTTTAGAGTATTCGCCCAGCGAGGGAATCCGTTCGTTCCGTGAGAAGTTGGCAAAATACTACCACAAATTTAACATCGATGTTACTGCCGATAACATTATAATCACCACCGGTGGAAGCGAAGCAGTTACTTTTGCTTTTATGAGCTGCCTCGACCCGGGCGACGAAATTATTGTACCCGAACCGGCTTATGCCAACTACGAAGCATTTGCCATTGTTGCCGGGGCAAAAATTAAATCGATTGCAGCCGATATTGAAGAGGGATTTGCTCTGCCCCCAATTGAGGAGTTTGAAAAATTGATTACCCCGAAAACCAAGGGAATTTTAATTTGTAACCCCAACAATCCCACCGGGTATTTATACACACAGGAGGAGATGAATAAAATTCGCGACCTCGTTAAAAAATACGATTTATACCTTTTCTCCGATGAAGTGTACCGCGAATTTTGTTACACCGGTGCTCCTTACATTTCGGCTTTTCATCTCGAAGGAATAGAGCAAAATGTGGTACTTATTGATTCGGTTTCGAAACGATACAGCGAGTGTGGCTTGCGAATTGGCGCACTGATTACAAAAAACAGTGAGGTAAAAAAGAACGTAATGAAATTTTGCCAGGCGCGTTTAAGTGCACCGTTAATCGGGCAAATTGCTGCCGAGGCGTCGTTAGATGCCAACGACAATTATATGCTGAACAACTACAACGAATATGTAAATCGCCGGAAGTTTTTAATCGATGGGCTAAACCGAATCGACGGAGTTTATTCTCCAATTCCTATGGGTGCATTTTATACCGTTGCCCGCCTGCCGGTCGATAATGCCGACAAATTTTGTGCCTGGCTGCTTTCCGATTTCGAATACGAAAACCAAACCCTGTTTCTGGCTCCGGCATCGGGCTTTTATACTCTCCCCAACCGTGGAATCGACGAAGTACGAATTGCCTACGTACTAAAAAAAGAAGATTTAGCCATTTGTTTAAAAATATTAAAAGAGGCGCTGAAGGTTTATCCGGGAAGCAAAGTGCGAAAAGTTATTGATGCCGTTGCCGGAGAGTAACACCGTTTTGAATAACGCAACACTAAGTTGCCGGCTTTTCTTTCCCTCCCGGCCTTTTGTTTTTTTTATTCACCTGGCGCATCTAAAATGCACAATAGTTCATTTAGCTTTGGCAATGTAAATTGAAGAAAACTCTTCTCTTCGAACATAAACAAAACATTTATTTTCGCTCCAATCGGCTTTTTATTTCCATTTTACAGGAATAAGTTGTTTTACTTTGCACAAAAAATAAGCAGAAACACATAGTGCATAAAGATGAAACAATACGATATAATTGTAATAGGAGCAGGTCCGGCAGGAATAATTACCGGATTAACAGCAAAAAAAGAGAATCCTGAAAAATCGGTTTTAATGATTCGCGAAGAAGATAAAGGGCTGGTTCCTTGTGGGATACCTTACGT
Organism: Draconibacterium sp.; assembly: GCA_027011835.1. Lineage (GTDB taxonomy): Bacteria > Bacteroidota > Bacteroidia > Bacteroidales > Prolixibacteraceae > Draconibacterium. The sequence continues at coordinate 3,306 of JALUZN010000479.1, forward strand.
TTTTCATTCATTAAGTTCGGTTGACAAGAATGCAATGGGGCCAAAACCATTTATTGATTTGGGAGGCGAAGTAATTACCGATGCAGTAACAAATGTAGATGTGAAAAACAGTACATTAAAAGTTGAATCGGGCAATGAATTTATGTTCGACAAACTTGTATTTGCCACAGGCTCGAGATATGTAACGGCAACGTTTATTCCGGGATACGAATTAAAAAATGTTTTTTACATCAAAAAAAGCTACAACTATATCAGTAATTTGGTTGAAGAATTAAAAGATAAAAAGAACATTGTTATTGTTGGCGGAGGTTTTATTGGAGCAGAAGTGTCGGAGCAGATTGCAATGAATAAGGGAAAGAACGTTACACTTATTGAGAGTGAACAGTTCTGTTTCTCGAAAGCTTTTTCAGGCGAATTAAGCGAAATTGCAACCGGAAAGCTGAAAGAGTGCGGCGTAGATATTCATACATCATCGTTGGTAAAGAAAGTTTTAGGAGAAAACGGTGTTGTTACTGGCGTGCAATTAAAAGACAAAACTGCGATAGACGCCGATGCTGTAATTTTTGCTGTTGGCTACCGGCCCAACACAACACTGGCAAAAAATGCAGGATTAAGCATAAATAAAGCAGGAGCAATTGTTATCGACAACTACGGACGAACATCGGAAGAGAATGTTTTTGCCGTTGGCGACTGCTCTCAAACACTGGGCTATATTACCGGCCGAATTGATAATATTATGTTGGCATCGACAGCAACTGCCGAAGCACGAATTTTGGGCTACAACCTGTTTGGCATAAAAATTAAGAACAGTTTTACCGGAACAATAGGTATCTTCTCGACAAAGATTAATGGATTTACAATGGCTGCCGCAGGGTTAAACGAAAAAAGTGCTGTTCAGGCAAATATAGAGTTAACATCGGCTCAGTTTACCGATTTCGACAAACATCCGGCCACGTTAAACAGTACCTGGCCGCTAACTGTAAAATTATACGTATCGCCTTCTAACGGCCATATTCTGGGAGGCGAAGTATGGGGCGGAAAAACTGCCGGAGAGATAATTAATTTAATTGGTTTTGCAATTCAGAAAAATATTACTGTTTACGAACTTATTTCGCTGCAAATGGGGTCGCATCCCCTGTTAACATCGGCACCAACCAAGCCAATTATTGTTAGGGCTGCCGAAGCTGCAATTACTAAAATCAGAGAGTTTAATAACTAAATTCAGACTAAGATATATTTACAAACAGGCAAAACAACAAATTTTATTTTTCCGGTTCGGCATCGAAACGTTCAATAAAGTCGGTGGAAAGAACGCGAAATTCGGTACGCCGGTTTATAGCCCGGGCAATTTCTTGTTGCTCGGGAGTAAGTTTCAAAATAAACTCTTCGGTAAGAATATCGTTTTTCTTTAAGAAATCGTACTGTTTTGCTAACTTACGGGTAACCTTTTTAGGCCAGGTTTCGCCATATCCTTTGGCTACCAAACGTTGCGGATTAATTCCTTTTTCGATAAGATAATCGACAACACTCTGTGCCCTCTTTTGCGAAAGGTCGAAGTTAAATTTATCGCTTCCAACATAGTCGGTGTGTGCCATAAGTTCAATGGTAATGGTGGGGTTAAACACAAGCACCTGAACAAGTGTATCGAGTGCAATTTTCGATTCAGGTTTTAACTCCCAGCTTCCAAATTCGTAATTTATATTTTCAACTTTTATCGGTGCATCAGTTGGAGTTAAATACATATCGAATCTGAAATCTTTGCTGTCGGCAAGTCCTATTGTATTTGCCGAGGCTTTATCGCGCAAATACCCATCTTTAAAAGCGGCAAAAACATACTCGGTTTCCGGCTTCAGTTTCATTTTAAATTTGCCGTTTTTGGTCCGCATCTTCAGGTTTGTTCCGTCGGTGCCAATTACTCTGATTGTAACGCCATTTAATTTCGAGTTGGTCTCTTTATTAAAAACAGCTCCTTCAACCGAATAAATTTTCGGAGGAACCATAAACGAGTAAATATCATCTCCTTTCGAGCCTTTTCTGTTCGACGAGAACATTCCTCTGTTTTCGCCGGTAACGAAACAAATTCCAAAATCGTCGGCAGGCGAATTCATTGGCGACCCCATATTTTTAATGGTCCATATTCCATTTTCGTCTTTTGTGGCAACAAAAATATCGAATCCACCCATTCCAATGTGGTAGTTCGACGAGAAATAGAGCTCACCATTATCGCGAACATATGGGAACATTTCATCGCCCGGAGTATTTATTGCTTCGCCCAGATTTACAGGTTTTTCATACGCTCCGCCATTTTTCTCGGCATACCATATGTCTTTCCCGCCAAACCCGCCGGGCATATCCGAAACAAAGTAGAGTCCGCTTTCGTCGGCATTGAATGCAGGGTGCGCAGCAATAATACTGTCGCCAACCACTTGCACTTTAATGGGGTCGGCCCACGAGCTTCGCGACTGCGACGACTCGAACAATTCGGCTCCCAGAGCTTGCGATTTATCGTAACGGCAGCGCGTAAAAATCATTCGCTCTCCGGTCGACGAGAGTGTGGCGGCTCCCTCTTCATCTTCGGTGTCAACAATTAAGTTTTCATCGACCAGTTTTGGCTCCTCCCATTTTTGTTTCTGAACACTAAATGTTGCCCTGAAAAGATCGGCATAATTTTGTCCGGTAATCATACTTTTTCGTTTTCCCGTAGCACCTTTTCGTGTCGAAGTAAATATTATTTCGTTGTCGCGACCTGCCATAAAAACCGGAGAGTAATCGCTTGCCCGCGAGTTCAGACCCTTTATCGGATTAATAATGTGCCGGGTTGGATTTGCAACCCACTCTTGCGTTTTCTGAATTGCTTCGAGCCCTGCCAAAGCACGTTCATCGCCGGGCACTGAGTCTAAATAAGTGCGGTAAGTTTCAATGGCATCTTCGTATTGTTGTGTAGCGCGCAACATATCGGCGTGCCTCAACAAAACAATATTATCGGCATATCCGCGGCGAATGGCAAACTTATAGTAAATCTCGGCCCGGTCGTAATCGCCAATATACCGGTAACATTCACCAATATTAAATGCATAAAGTTTCCTTTTTTCACGGTCTTTCTCCTTTTTACTGGCTTTGCGGTATTTCTCAATGGCTTTGTAATACTCACCAATATCGTGCGAAAGCATTGCATCGCGCCCATACTTCGCGGCTCCACACCCACCCAATAAAACAACCAGTAATAAAAGTAATGCTAACCTAACGTTCATACCCATTTTCATTTCGGGAAGTAAAAGTAAATTATTTTTTCAAATAACGTTTGATTCGCTTTTTAAGTATTTACAATAGATTGTTTAATTCTTGCTAATATAAAAAAAGAGGAGTTTATTCAATCTATTTCGGTTTTATAACACTTTATTTTACGCACCTGTTTTCAGGAAAAATTTTGTTCTTCGTATCCAACTCCAACGAGAAATAATTACCTTGCTGTTTTTACAACCACAAAAACAGCAATATGGGATATATGGGAATTGGAATGCAGAGTTGGATTTCGAAAATGAAACCACGCAAATTCTTAGACAGAAGATCGAAACCCGATGGAGGAGGTGGTGAGAAGTTGGCAACACGCGACATTGAAGATTATTACACACTGGAAAAAAGAAGTTTAAAGAATTTACTAAAAAAACAGTACGGAGGAAAGTATAAAAGACAACTGCACAAACAACTTCAAAAAGAGAGCCATAAACAAAACATCTATCTGGTACTTAGTTTCGCAATTGCACTTATTATTATTGTTTTGCTTATTCTCTATTTCTCTTCAATTTTTAATTGGTTTTAACCGGGTCATAAAAACCAGAGTTCTACAGAAATATCCTTTTCAACTCCACAAAACCTTTTCATAGTTAATTCCGGTTTGTGAAGTTGTATAAAGACAAATTGAAAATCTGCTCGTCCTCGAAAATCCTCTTTAACTTTAAACAACTTCTATAATAAATAAATATCTTTGGCGTTTATTGAAATATGTATCCGTTACGAAACTCAATCCATTTAGCTTTTCAGGTGTTGGTATTCATCGGGAGAAGAGCTATTTTGTTTTAGTATTTTAAAACGCAAACGGATTCTGTAAAATAAATAAACGCATCTTGATGTGTAATGTAGAATGAAGCAAAATTTTTACCTTATTATACTATTCTGTTTTACGGTTTTTACCTCGGCAGCCCAAATTGGAGGAGAAAGCACCTATCAGTTTTTAGAGCTGACCAATTCGGCACGTGTGGCTTCGTTGGGTGGAACTCAGGTGGCACTTCACGACACAACCGATTTAAATTTACCGTATACAAACCCGGCTTTATTGCATCGGGCAATGGATAATCGTGTGCTGGTTAACTACGTGAACTACCTTTCCGATGTTAACTACGGATACGCTTCGTATGCAAAAACATACGAGGGAATTGGCAACTTCGCACTTGGCATGCACTATATAAATTACGGAACATTTAAAGAGGCAACCGAATTTGGCGAGCTTACCGGAAACAGTTTTAAAGCTGCCGAATATGCCTTGAACATTATCTATTCGAACAACTACAAACGGTTAAAATACGGAGCTAACCTGAAACCCATTTTATCGTCGTTCGAAAGCTATCAGTCAATTGGAATTGCTGCCGATTTGGGCATTAGTTTTATGAGCAAAACCGGACTTACTAATGTTGCACTGGTAGCAAGTAATATTGGAACACAAATCACAACATACTACAACGGTGGAACTTACGAAAGAATTCCGTTTAATTTACAGGCAGGAATCAGCAGGCGCTTGCAACATGCTCCAATTATTTTCTCGATAACCATGCAAAACCTTTCGAACTGGGATTTGGCAAATCCCGACCCCGACCCAAACAGCAACGAGGAGATGATTATTTATGAGCCCGAAGAGAATTTTGGCAAACAGATTATGCGTCATACGGTTCTTGGAGTTGAGGTGCTGCCATCGCCAAATTTTATTTTACGGGCAGGTTACAATTATCAGCTCAGGCAAGAGCTAAAATTCGACGACAATCTGTCAACGGTTGGATTCTCGTTCGGCTTTGGAATAAAAGTTAAACGTTTCCGCCTCGATTACGCCAACACCCGCTTTCATCTGTCCGGCTCGTCAAACCTCTTTTCGTTGTCGATAAATTTAAACGAGAATTTCTAAAAACCCACTTTAACAACCATTTGAAAAATCGGTTATCTTTGCTTCAAATTAAAAACTATGCCCAATAAAAAAATAATTATTGCTATCGATGGACATTCGTCGTGCGGCAAAAGCACAATGGCAAAACAGCTGGCGCAAAAACTTACATACATTTATATCGACAGCGGTGCCATGTACCGTGTAGTAACACTTGTAGCATTACGAAAAGGGCTGATTGCAAATGGCAAACCCAATGTTGAGAAAGTTATTTCGGAATTAAAAAACATAAATATTACCTTTAAATGGGATGAAGTTGAAGGGAAAAACACCACTTTTTTAAATGGCGAAAATGTGGAAGATGAAATCAGACAATTGGAGGTTTCGCAAAATGTAAGCCCCATTAGTACCATTGCCGAAGTGCGTGCCGAAATGGTAAAGCAGCAACGCCGGAATGCAAAAAACAAAGGCATTGTAATGGATGGGCGCGACATTGGCACAGTGGTTTTCCCCAATGCCGAACTAAAGATTTTCATGACTGCATCGCCTGAAATACGGGCAGAACGACGATTTAAAGAACTCGCAGAAAAAGGAGATAAAGTTAGTTTTGAAGAGATATTAAAAAATGTTCAGAGTCGCGATAAAATCGACTCGACACGCGCGGTAAGTCCATTAAAAAAAGCCGACGACGCATTGGTTCTCGACAACAGTAACCTTACCCGCGCAGAACAACTAAACTGGGCAATTGCAAAAGCCGAAGAGATAATTCATTCGAAATGAAGGTTGAAATTGATAAAAACTCGGGCTTCTGTTTTGGTGTAATTAACGCCATAAAAGCGGCCGAAACAGAACTTCAGAAAACAGACAAGCTCAACTGTTTGGGCGATATTGTTCATAACGGGAAAGAGGTGGCACGTTTGGAAAAACTGGGATTAGACTCCATTTCAAAAGAGAAATACTTTACACTAAAAAATTGCAAAGTTCTAATACGGGCGCATGGCGAACCACCCGAGACCTACGAATATGCGAAAAAGAACAACATTGAATTAATAGATGCTACCTGCCCGGTTGTACTAACATTGCAGGAAAAAGTGAAACATTCGTACGAAAAGAGACACAAAGAAAACGGGCAGGTTGTCATCTTCGGGAAAAAGGGACACGCCGAAATTGTGGGATTAAACGGGCAAACAAAACACAATGCAATTATTGTTGAAAACACAAACGACATTCAAAAAATTGATATGACCCGTCCTATTTCGCTGTATGCACAAACCACAAAGCCAATCGACCAGTTTAAGGAGATTGCCGGAGTTATTACAGAAAAGATAAAACCCAATGTCGATGTAGAGATTAAAGATACCATTTGCCGGCAGGTTTCGAACCGCGTTCCTAATTTGAAACAATTTGTAGCAAGGTTTGATTTAATACTTTTTGTGGCCGGTAAAAAAAGTTCAAACGGGCAATATCTGTTTTCGGTAAGCAAAAAAGAGAATCCGAATTCGCACTTTATTTCGAAAATTGAGGAGATTAACAAAAGCTGGTTTAAAGGTGTTAATACAGTTGGAATTTGTGGAGCCACTTCTACCCCAAATTGGTTAATGGAACAGGTTAAGGAATGGATTTCCGATAATTTTGATTGATTGAAAACAATAGATTATTAGATTTACAGACACAAGACAAAAACTAAACTACTAAATATCAGTCGCCTGACACAATCGTGGACGTCTAGATAGGATCAATTCCACTTTCGGGTTATTAATGGGGTAATTTAAAATTTAATGAATCGGCTTTTCTTCTGCTGGAGGTCATACTCTTTGTTTTGATCAGAGGCGTATGCAGAAATCCAGTTCGCAGCGACGGCCTCGATCGGTGAGCCGGAAAACAAGCGATAACGACGTTAAAAAATTACTGCTGTTTGAGGAGGTTACGACGAGTTCAGTAATTTTAGTCGTTATTGCGTAGCTTTTCCGAGTGAAGCGAACGCAGCCTTGGGCTTTTTGTTTACTTTTGGGGCTAAGCCAAAAAGTAAAATCCGCCCGATAGGGCAAAAGTAACATCATAACATCCCTTTGACCGGCAACACAAAAGTTTAAATGCCTCTATAAATCTATTTAAATATTGTGCCAACCCGAATTATGAAGTGAACCATTATCTGCCCAATATAAAAACGTAACAAACTATTGAAAAAGATATTTCATTAAAAAAGCCGGATGAAAGTTACTTCATCCGGCTTTTTTAACTAAAGTTGTTTGCAATTTTATTTTGCTTCCTTTTCAACTATATTAATTTTTTCGTCGACCAAAATACGACCGCAATATTCGCAAACAATAATTTTCTTACGGTTTGCAATATCCATTTGGCGCTGTGGTGGAATTTTGTTAAAACAACCGCCACACGCATCGCGTTGAATAGTAACAACTGCCAATCCGTTTCGCGCATTTTTTCTGATGCGTTTAAATGCAGTTAACAATCGGGGCTCAATAAACGACTCTATCTTCTCCGATTTTGCTTTCAGTTTCTCCTCTTCAATTTTTGTCTCCTCGGTAATCTCCTTCAGCTCATTTTTCTTTCGCTCTAAATCCTCTTCACGCTCTTTAAGAAGGACCTTCGATGTGGAAACTGTCTCTTTCTTCTCGCTCATTTCGGCAGTAAACTCCCTAATGCGTTTTTCAGCAAGTTCAATCTCAAGAGTCTGAAATTCAATCTCTTTCGATAGCGAGTCGAATTCGCGATTGTTACGAACATTGTTTTGTTGTTCGGTATATTTTTTAATTAAATCCTGCGAGTCTTTAATCGCTATTTTCTTATTATTCAGTGCTGTATCAAGATTTTTAATTTCGATATCGAGGTTGGTCAACCTGGTTTTCAACCCTGTAATTTCGTCTTCCAAATCCTGCACTTCCAATGGTAACTCGCCTCTAAGCGTTTTTATTTTATCCACTTCGGAAACAACACTTTGCAAGTCAAAAAGTGCACGAAGTTTTTCCTCAATAGTAATGTCTTTGTCGTCTCTCGATTTTTTTGCCTTCATCGCTCGTAATATTTAAATTCTAACTAAAAAAATCAGAAGTAAAAAACCGGGTTGGTATTTGCCTCTGATAAATGGACTGCAAATTTAGGGAATTTTTTCGTAAGTAGCTCATAAAAAAGTTCTTTAGTGAATTGTTCGCTTTCAAAATGCCCCACATCGGCAATCACAATTTTATTTTCAGCATCGAAAAACTCGTGATATTTAAAATCGCCCGACACAAAAAAGTCTGCACCAGCTGCTATTGCGCGCTTTAGAAGAAACGAACCGGCTCCTCCACAAACGGCAACTTTTTTTACTTTTCCCCCTGTCAATGCAGTGTGTTTTATTACCCCGGTGTTAAATATTTGTTTAAGTTGAACGAGAAATTCTTTTTCCGATTTCGATTCGGGAAGAATACCAACCATTCCCATTCCCGAGGTATTGAAACTATTGTCGAGTGAATAAATATCGTAAGCCACCTCTTCGTACGGATGTGAATTTAGCAGTGCATCAACAACTCGGCTTTGCAAATACGCCGGGAAAACCGTTTCGAAACGGGTCTCCTTTTCAGTGTGAATCTCTCCTTTTTCCCCCACAAACGGAGTACTGCTCTTGTTTCCACGGAAAGTTCCTTCGCCTTCCGAAGTAAATCCACACGAGTCGTAATTGCCAATATTTCCTGCGCCTGCAGCAAAAATAGCCTCGCGAACTTTTTGGGTAAACGAATGTGGAATGTAGGTAATTAATTTTTTTAGCTGTCCCTGTGCAGGCTGCAAAACCGTACAATTCTTAAGCTGAAGTTTTTCACATATTTTACTGTTTACGCCTCCCGTTACACTATCGAGATTTGTGTGTGCCGCATAAATAGCAATATCGTTTTTTATCGCTTTTATAATGGTTCTTTCAACATAATTTTTGCCGGTAATTTTTTTTAATCCCGAAAAGATAATGGGATGGTGTGCAACAACCAACTGTGCTTTTTTTCTGACAGCCTCATCGATAACTGCTTCGGTAGCATCTAATGTAACCAAAACAGATGTTATTTCGGCATCTAAATTACCGGTTAATAATCCGGCATTATCATACGACTCTTGTAAACTTAGTGGTGCAACATTTTCGAGGAAGCGAGTTATCTCTTTTAATTTAGCCATTGTTCTTCACTTTTTGTTTTTACAAAATTGACATTTTTCTTTCAATAACGAAATAAATTAATAATTCTGTCTCGAGTGCATTTTTTGCACAAATAAAGAAAAATGCAAACCATATTAATTTTCGCATAGACAAACAAATCTACCCCCCTCAATACAGGCTTAAATATTAAATAATACATAATATTAAATTTTACCCCAAATAAAAGAGGGGGTAAATAATTTATTAGTTACTTTTGCCGTACAAACAAAAATCAAAAATCAAAAAAAAATCTAACTAATTATGTTCGACATAGGTTTAACAACTTTTATGATTATTGCCACAAGTTTGGTAATGTTAATGACTCCGGGACTTGCTTTTTTTTACGGCGGACTGGGAAGCAGAAAACACATTCTGAGTATTATGATGCAAAGTTTTGTATCGATGGGAATTTCGTCGATACTTTGGTTTTTTATCGGATATTCGCTCTGTTTTAGTGGGAATATGGCCGATGGCACCGACTTCCTCGGTATATTTGGCAATCTCGACAAAGTGTTTTTAAACGGAGTAACACCCCGCACAGTTTTTTCTCCCGACCGGAATTTCCCCGAGTATATTTTTGTTGCCTATCAAATGATGTTTGCAATTATTACTCCGGCACTAATTACCGGGGCATTCATTAACCGCGTTTCGTTTAAAGCTTACATTATTTTTCTTATTGCCTGGCAACTATTTGTATATTATCCTTTTGTACATATGATTTGGGGTGGAGGAATTCTTGCCGAGTGGGGCGTGCTCGATTTTGCCGGCGGAATTGTTGTTCATGCAACAGCCGGATTTGCGGCACTCGCTTCTACATTTTTTGTGGGCAAACGAAAAGATAAAAAGAGTGTTCCAAACAATATTCCGTTGGTTGCAATTGGCACCGCACTACTTTGGTTTGGCTGGTACGGATTTAATGCAGGCAGCGAATTAAACGTAAATCATATTACCGTGGCCGCTTTTCTTAATACCGATATTTCGGCATCGTTTGCAGCAATTACATGGCTGATTATTGAGTGGAACACAGGCAAAAAGAAACCTTCGTTTATTGGCCTAATGACAGGTGCTGTTGCCGGACTTGCAACAATTACACCGGCAGCAGGATATGTTACGCTTCCGGTGGCTGCCGTTATTGGAATTGTAGCAGGGGCAGGTTGCTACCTCGCAGTAAAATACAAAGAAAACAAAGGATGGGACGATGCGCTCGATGTTTGGGGCGTTCACGGAATGGGCGGAGTAATTGGCACTATTTTACTGGGTTTGTTCGCCACAACAACCATTAACGAAAACGGTGTAAACGGCCTTTTTTATGGTGGCGGATTTACCCTGCTTTTTAAACAGAGCGTTGCGCTTTTAATGGCTGTTGGTGCCGGATTCTTTTTTACTCTTGGAATTTTAAAACTCATCAACAAAATTGTTCCGGTAAAAGTTAGCCCGCGCGAAGAGAAACAGGGGCTCGACATTTCGCATCATGGTGAAGTTGCCCACGAATACTAATTATATTGAATTCAAAACAAACTGTATTTATGGGTTAAAATGAAGTAAAAATGACTTTTCCCTTTCATTTAGAATGATTTCCAAAAATATTTATTGAATCTTTCGGGTGTTAATAAAAAATTTATACTTTTGCATCACTTTTTTCGAATCGTGAGCTGGAAATCGAAATACAATATTGAATTTAAAGGCCTTGTTGAGGGGCTGCACGATTTCGAATTTGAAGTTGACAATACGTTCTTTGAGCATTTTGAAAATAGTTTGGTTGACAATGGAGATGTAACGGTAAACGTTCAGCTTGAAAAACGAAGTGCATTTATAAAATTGCATTTCAAAATAAAAGGATGGATAGAACTTACCTGTGACCGATGCCTCGATACTTACAGGCAAAAAATTAAAAGCAAAACAGAGCTTTTTGTAAAATTTGGCGAAAAAAAGTTTGAGGAAGGAGAGAATTTAATTTGGGTTCTCCCCGAAGAACATCACATTGATTTAACACAAACATTATACGAATACATAACATTAAGTATTCCTTTGCGGCACGTTCACCCAAAAAATAAAGACGGGAAACGAGAATGCAACAAAGAGATGCTCGACAAATTAAAAAACTATATGCATGTCGACAAAGGAGAAGAAGAGAAACCGACAACCGATCCACGTTGGGATGCATTAAAAAATTTAGGAAATAATAATTAAATAATATATATATTATGGCACATCCAAAGCATAAAATATCAAAATCGAGAAGAGACAAAAGGCGTACACATTACAAAGCCACTCTTCCAACGCTGGCAACTTGTTCGAATTGCGGAACAACTGTTAAATACCACACAGTTTGTCCCGAGTGCGGATATTACAGAGGAAAGCAGGTTATTGAAAAAGACATTGCAGTTTAAACCGGATTTTTATCCGGTTTTTTTTTGCCTGAATTTTGCCTGTTTCTCTCCCCAAAAACCACCTTTGCTTAACCTGCTGAATCTTGCTGCATGAATTGATTTTTCGACCTTTCCAATAGATTATTCCAATAAATAAACGGCTTTTTAAAAGCCACTCTTTAATTCTTTGTTAATACCCGATTTAACTTCTATATTCGCACCCGATTTTAAACCGCATGGTGTTGCAATTCGATAAATAATAAATCAGAAAAAAACGATGACAAAAACAAGAGCAGTTATTACTGGCGTTGGAGCATATTTACCCGAATACCGATTAACAAACGACGAATTAAGCAAAATGGTCGACACTTCGGACGAGTGGATAATGAAACGCATTGGAATAAAAGAGCGACGCATTTTAAAAGAAGAGGGCAAAGCAACCAGCGACATGGCTGCCGAAGCTGTTAAAGAGTTGTTGAAAAAAACGAACACATCTCCATCGGAAATTGACCTGCTGATTTGTGCTACCATTACGCCCGACATGCCTTTCCCGGCAACAGCAAATATTATTGCCGACAAAGTTGGCATTCATAACTCGTGGAGTTTCGATATGAACGCAGCCTGTTCAGGGTTTATTTTTACACTTGCTACTGCCACACAGTTTATCGAATCGGGGCGGTATAAAAAAGTGATTGTAGTTGGAGCCGACATGATGTCGTCGATTATTAATTACAGCGACCGTACAACCTGCCCGCTTTTTGGCGATGCAGCAGCAGCCGTTTTACTCGAACCAACCACCGAAGATTTGGGAATAGTCGACTACATTAACAGGGTTGACGGACTGGGAAGACATCACCTGCATATGAAAGCAGGGGGGTCGCTTCTTCCGGCATCGACAGCAACCATAAAGAACGAACAACATTTTGTTTATCAGGAGGGACAGGCCGTTTTCAAAGCAGCTGTTTCGAGCATGGCCGACGTGGCAGTTGAAATTATGGACAGGCACAATCTAACTTCCGACGATATTGCCTGGTTGGTTCCGCATCAGGCAAACCTCCGAATTATTGATGCCACAGCACGCCGGATGAATTTAGATCCCGATAAAGTTTTTGTAAATATTCAGAAATATGGAAATACAACGGCAGCTACTATTCCACTCTGTTTATGGGATTTTGAGAAGAAATTAAAAAAAGGAGACAACATTATTCTGGCAGCTTTTGGCGCAGGATTTACCTGGGGAAGCCTCTATTTAAAGTGGGGGTACAATACAAAATAATTGTATTGAACTCCGGATTGTAACAGTTGAGCAATCTGCCTGAAATTAGGGAAATAGCCGCAATAAATATACTTTTTAATCGATGTAAACATCAGGTGCAATTCGTATTGTTCATTCATCTTTTAATCTCAATAAACGCTAAATCATTTTGCTGAAGAAGTAAAAAGTCGTAATTTCAAAGCTCTTAATTTTTTGCAAATTACATTTCGATAAATACGATTAAAAAAAACAAAAAGATATGGCAAAACAAAACGCAAGACCTTATGGAGACGGAACAGGCTCGTCGATTAATATTATAAGCGAAGGAACTGTAATTAAAGGCGACATAATTGCCAACGGCGACATTAGAATTGACGGTGAACTCACCGGAAATCTATCGGCAAAAGGAAGACTTGTTGTGGGACCAAATGGAAAGATTGAAGGTAAAATTACCTGCAACAACGTTGAAGTTTCGGGGTTTATAAAAGGGAAAGTTACTGCCAGCGAGTTGTTAAATATGAAATCGACTTCGAAAATAGAGGGCGACATTATTACCGGCAAATTATCGGTTGAACCCGGATCTACATTTACCGGAACCTGTGCTATGCGGGGCACACATCCAATAAATGAAACAGCAGAAGAAAAATAAAAAAAGACTCGATACTTTTATTCGTTTCTCAAGTCTCGGTTTCGAAATGATGGCTATTATCGGGCTGGGAACATTTCTGGGATTTAAAACAGACCAGTGGCTAGAGAATGATTTTAAAGCATTTACACTACTATTAATGATACTTTCGGCTGTTGGAGCTATTTTTTACGGAACCCGGAAACTGCTAAAGAAATAAAAAAATGAAGCAATTTATTATAAAATTATCTGCATTAACAGTTGCAATTGCACTACTTGGCTGGCTGGTTTTTTCGTTTTTCCTTCAAACCTATTACCTACCAGTTTTACCCGGATTATTACTTTTTTTCTTTGTGGTTACGTTGCTTATTCATGCCTATCAAATTAATTTGGCAAAAAAAGATATGGGCAAATTTACGCGCAGCATCATGCTCATTACATTTTTTAAACTAATTTTATTTTCGGCTGTTGCCATTACTTATATTGC
>JALUZN010000480.1 GCA_027011835.1 Draconibacterium sp.
TCACTAGTCGTTATAATATTTCAAAACTTGTTTATTATGAAATATTTCTGACAATTGGAGATGCAATTGTCAGAGAAAAACAAATAAAAGCAGGTTCAAGAAAAAAGAAAATAGAACTTATAACAAAACGAAATTCTGAATGGAAAGACCTTTATAACGACAACCTGCTAAAAGGATGAGATTGCTTCATCGTACCTCTTCGCAATGACGTTTTCAAAAGTAATTAAGGGAGAGAAGGCTGGCGGCGCAGCCGCCAGCCTTCTCTCCCAATTGCCCGCATAGCCGCGTCATTGCGAGGGAGGAGGCACGACGACAGAAGCAATCTCTCAAAATACATCTGCTCTTCTGTTGTATAACCTAAGCATAGCGGAGTATCTCTTGCAAAGAAAAAGGAGAAGAAGTGAAGGATCTTCCCAAATGCCCAAACAGATTCTTAGTCACCACCCTCCTCAAAATAACAATTAATAGAAAATGAAAATAACTATGTACAAACACTTTTTCAAACGCCTTATCGACATCATTCTTTCGCTAACAGCAATAATTATTCTCTTGCCTTTCTGGATTCCAATATTTATAATATTGCTTTTAACAGGAGAACACGAGGTCTTTTATTTTCAGGAACGAATTGGTTATAAAAACAAACCGTTCTTTATTTGGAAACATGCTACAATGCTTAAGAATAGTGAAAATCTAAAGGGCGGACTTCATACAACAAGGAACGATCCCAGAGTATTGCCTTTTGGTGCTTTTTTGCGAAAAACAAAACTCAATGAAATTCCACAACTTATAAATATCTTTAAAGGCGATATGAGTATTGTTGGCCCACGACCATTAGTGGATAAAACTTTTACACCCTATCCCAAACATGTTCAGGAAAATATTTACAATGTAAAACCCGGGTTAACAGGAATTGGCTCAATCATTTTTCGCGACGAGGAACGTCTGTTATCAGAAACAAAAATGGAGCCCAAAGATTTTTATCGCGAACATATATCACCATACAAAGGTGAGCTTGAATTATGGTATCAGGAAAATTTAAGTTTCGTTACAGATGTTAAACTTGTGTTTTGTACTGCCTGGGTAATTATCTTTTCTGAAAGTGAATTACCTTTTAAGATTTTTAAAGGGCTACCACAAAAACCTGAAATTTTAAATTAATTATATTACTCAATGCATTCTCCTGAAATTATTAAAGGTGGTATTTATAGCGACAACAGAGGCGAACTGTTGTATAACAACGATTTCGATTTGTCGACGATAAAACGAATGTACATAATTAAACATCCCGATAAAAGTGTTGTACGTGCATGGCAGGGGCACCAACAAGAACATAAATATTTTAAATGTATAAAAGGTAGCTTTGTTGTTGCCTGGAAAAAGATTGATGATTTTACTAATCCTTCCGACAATAATAAAGCTGAATATACAATACTTAGCGAATCTGAAAACAATGTGTTGTCGATTCCATCCGGATTTGCCAATGGATTAAAAGCTTTGGAATCAGATTCGGAAATTATGGTTTTCTCCGATTATAAACTGGGAGAATCATTGGATGACAAAATACGTTTTGACAAAGACCTCTGGTTCGATTGGGGGGCATTTAAATAAGTTCTTTCAAAATCGAAAATCTTTTTAATTAACGGCACTTCATCAAGGTGCATGCAAAACCATCGTTTTAAACATCGGGCTGCTTGCGCCTTTTTTTTCCTCCGCTGGCCCCGATCTGCAATCGGTATTCCGGTCAGGTAAGGCCGAAAATTTGTTCTAGTTTTATTGGTGTCCGTTTAAAATATGAGATTGCTTCGCTGGGCCACCAATGACAGATTTAAATTATATTTGTTTTTCTACCCCTTTGTCTTCGACATTTCCTCCGTCAACCGACGGAGGAAAACGTTTTGAATTAACTTTGTAGCCAATAAATAATGTATCTCCAGTAAAATATTCCACTTCGTTCAACTTTCTGTCATCGTCTCATTATGCCCATTCAAAAAAATGGGTGGCCACTCGCAATGACGCCAGTTGTATTTTGAATATGCGTGTTTGGGTTTGCTTTGCAAAAGAAGTTATTTTTAGTGTTCCTTAATCTGGCAAATATCTGAAATTAACGTCATTGCGATGACGAAGAATGAGGAAGAAGCAATCTAAATAATTATCCCGGACAATAGTGAATTAAAATAAAATAATTTTACACCGCGGCTTTAGCCATTAATTGTTCCACTGCGAGCGTCTCACTCCAGGTGAGGCTCTCGCTAAGCAAGACAAATATTCTATTTGTCTAAATTCCGTGTTACAGTGTGTAGCGACATTAAAAAATCGTAACTTTGCACAAATAAATAAACGATTATGGCACAATATATTTTCGAGGGAGACTACAAGAATAAATCAGGAAATGTAAAAGTTAAGTTATTACTTTTTCATTTTCAGGACGAAAATAATATTCACTTTATCTATTCGCCCCATATAGATTTAACAGGCTATGGGAAAAGTGTTACTGAGGCCAAAGAATCTTTTAATATTGTTTTCGAAGATTTTGTTGATTATGCGCTAAAGAAAAAAACCTTGGGTAAAGTACTCTCCGATTTAGGTTGGGAATTAAAAGGTTCATCAAAAAGACCAAAGAAAGTAATAGCACCAAGCATTACTTCTGTGATTAATAAAAACAGATATGTTTCTGAGATATTCGACAAATACCCTGTTAACACTTATCATCAGGAAGTAGGATTACCTGCTTTTGTGTAAAAAATGTCAACAAAAAAATTATCCAATATTCCATTAAAAGAGTTTCGTTCCTTTCTTGAAAAACAAGGTTTAAACCTGATAAAAGATTCTAAAGGAAGAGGTGGGCATGAAACGAGCATGATAAAATTTAACACTTAATTGAATGTTTATAAGCGAGTTCTCCCGAAGGGATGCCAATGGCGCATCGAATACCTTTAAAGTAAAAGTTATAATGAGATGAAAAATGGTCAAAGTCGGGAATGGACAGACCAATTACGATACAAACTCATATCGACCCGGTTCCTGAATTTATTGTAAAACAGGTTCTGAGGCATTTAAAAATGAGTAGAAAAGACTTTTTTAATACATTCAATAAATTGTAATATTATTCCTTGCTCTTTGCTGGTGCGGATTTATCCTCTGCTGGCGCCGATCTGAGATCGGTGTCTCGGTCAGGTAAGACCGAAAAATTGTTATAGTTTTATTAGTGTCCGTTTAAGATATGAGATTGTTTCGCTGGGCTACCAATGACGCCAGTTGTATTTTGAATATGCGTGTTTGGGTTTGCTTTGCAAAAGAAGTTATTTTTAGTATTCTTTAATATGACAAATATCTGAAATTAACGTCATTGCGATGACGAAGAATGAGGAAGAAGCAATCTAAATAATTATCACGGACAATAGTGAATTAAAATAAAATAATTTTACACCGCGGCTTTAGCCCGGTGATTTCAGCCCAAGTGAGGGAATTGGCTTTAGCTGTTAATTGTTCCACTGCGAGCGTCTCACTCCAGGTGAGGCTCTCGCTAAGCAACTTACCATTTCGGCCTGCCCTGTTGCGTAGCGTATCGGGGCGCACGCAAAACCTTCGTTTTTAACCCAAAGCGCCAAAAGAAAAGAATTACAAAACATGTTTTTTGTATACCGCATACGATCGCCACGTCCTTTCGTCCCAATGTACATCGGGATTCGTGCAAACAACAAGTTTGTAAATATCTCTTTGTAAATTATTGTATATTTGCAAAATCACTCTTAATAAAACAAAAAATGGAGACAATACTTTTATCAGGAGATTCGAAATCGAATGCCAAACTACTGTTAGAACTTGCTAAAAAACTTAATTTTTCAGTTAAAAAATTATCGGTTGTTGAAGCAGAAGAGTTGGGAATTTATTATTCGATAAAAGAAGGATTAAAATCAGGATTATTATCAGAGGAAGAGAAAGGTGAGTTTATTGCATCTTTAAAAAAGAGTTAGCATGCAAGTCGAAATAACAAATAAATTTCGCAAACAGGTTAAAAAGCTTAATAATAAAAATATAAATAATTCCCTTGTTAAGGTAATTCAATCAATTGGCTTAGCAAAGAATATCTCAGAGATAAATAACTTAAAAAAACTCAAAGGTTACAAACACTTTTACAGAATCCGATTAGGAGACTATCGAATTGGGGTAACAATTAAAGACAAAATAATTACCCTTGCAGCCATCGATCACAGGTCTGATATTTATAAATACTTTCCTTAATTAAAATAATTGGTGTCCGTTTAAAATATGAGATTGCTTCGCTGGGCTACCAATGACGCAGTTGTATTTTGATTGTGTGTGTAGGGGCTTGCTTTGCAAAAGAAGTTATTTTTAGTATTCTTTAATATGACAAATATCTGAAATTAACGTCATTGCGATGACGAAGAATGAGGAAGAAGCAATCTAAATAATTATCCCGGACAATAGTGAATTAAAATAAAATAATTTACACCGCGGCTTTAGCCGTTAATTTGTAACTTTTACAATTGCCGCCTGCCCTGTAGCGTATAGTATGAGGGCACATGCAAAACCACCATTTTAAACATCGGGCTGCATGCCTGTCCGGCTTTTTTTTTTGACGGACGCCTTTTTATTCGCGTTACTTATTAACCCACGGTTACCTGTCCGTCCACTGACGGACTGTGTCCGTCTACCGACGGAAAATCATAAGAAATAGATAAATCTAAATGAAACAATCAGAACTTTTCGAATTTGCTTGTCAGTGCCTTTTGCCGGATAAAAATACGGGACAAAAAAAAGGCATCGAAGAAAAATTTATTTCGGGTGAGGTAGATTTGAATAGGTTTGTTTTTTTATGTAGCAACCACCTTGTTTTACCTGCCATTTATTTGCGTTTAAAAGACGCGGGATTAATAGAACTTTTCCCGAATGAATATGTAGATCACTTAAAAGAGATATACGAAACAAATAAGAAAAGAAACCGCGACATCCTGCTGCAAATAGATGAAATAAGCAGCCGGTTGAAAAAAGAAAATATTGAGCCGTTATATCTAAAAGGAACTGCCAATTTGATGGACAATCTTTATTCTGATTTGGGAGTACGAATGATTGGAGATATCGATTTTTTAGTGCAGGAAAAAGATTATTTAAAAACGGTAGATTTAATATTAGATTTGGGATACGAAAACCAGCATAAAATGTATGAAGATGCAAAAAGCTTCAAGCATTATCCACGTTTATTCAGAAAAGATGTTCCTGCCGATATTGAAATTCACCGTGTTCCTGTTAATATTCAATATTCAAAACAGTTTCATACCGACCTTCTATTTCAACATAAAAAAGCGATTAAAAACAGAAGTAACTGTTTTGTCTCTTCCGACGAGCATAAACTCATCCATACGTTTATTCACAGTCAGTTAAGTAATAAAGGGCATAAACGTATAACGTTAGAATTGCGAGATTTATACGATGCACAACTTTTATTAAAGAGAGTGGACGTTAATTCCGTTTTACCTCAGGTAGAAGAAAAGATAAAAGCCCGCGATTTTTTCGAGTATGTAAACTATCTTTTTAACCCTGAACAAATATCTTTAAGCGATAAACTTCCGAATAATTTTGCAGTTCGTCATCAATGGTTCTTAAATCATTCGCGGTGGCATCGCACCTATTTAAATATATTAAATTTTTACGAACTAATTATTATTCGTTATCTCTGGAGAATAATAAGAGCACCCTTTCAAAAATCCTCAATGAGGTATCTTTATGTTCGCCTTAAAGATCCGAAATGGTATAAGATGCATTTTAAAGGAGTTAGGGATAGTTTTAGAAGATAAACTTGTTTATTTCGAAAACAATATTTAAGTCCGTGAACTAAACATTTAAATTATTAAAATGTCTGGTTCTCGAGTAAAACAAACAATATTATATTACCCCTCTATAATTTTCCGCATAGCGATACCCGGAGCAATTGCTATATGGCAATTGTGCGGAAACAAGAATAGGGGAATTAATGGACAACCAAACAAAAACCTTTGTCCGCAATAATTTGTTAACCGAAACAATAACATTATTAAAGATTTATAAAGTTCTGCCGTTTCTTTAATGAGAGTGTAGATTTTTCCTGATAAAGAATGCGATCTAATTGCTTTAAATTGATATATCCGTAAAATCGGTAAATTCCAATCTTAGGTTTAAAAATGCCCGACTTTATCTACAAATTTAAGGGGTTGTGAGGGAATAACCTTTCCGGTTATTTTATACCTTCACAACCCCTTGGAGTGTAACTCTTTCGTAAAATAAGTTACATACTTTTTATTTCGCTAACCAGTTTGGTAATAGAGCTTTTTGCATCGCCAAATAACATCCGGGTTTTCTCGTTAAAGAAGAGGAAATTCTCAATTCCGGCATATCCTTTTCCCATTCCTCGTTTCATAATAATAATGTTCTTTGCAAGGTGAGCGTCTATTATCGGCATTCCGTAAATGGGGCTCGATGGGTCGTCGTATGCCGCCGGATTAACCACATCGTTAGCTCCAATAACAATGGCAACGTCTACGTTTGGCATATCCGGATTTATATCATCCATTTCAACAAGTTTCTCGTACGGAACATCGGCTTCGGCGAGCAGAACATTCATGTGCCCCGGCATACGGCCGGCTACCGGATGAATTGCATATTTAACTTCAACACCTTTTCCTTCTAACAATGTGTCGAGTTCGTGAGCAATGTGTTGAGCTTGTGCAACTGCAAGTCCATATCCGGGAATTATAACTATTTTTTGCGAATAGCTTAAGAGAACAGCGGCATCGCTAAGTTGAATCTCTTTTATTGTACCGTGTTCGTTTCCTACACCGGCAGCTCCGCCACCGCCAAATGCACCAATAATTACATTTAGTAACGACCGGTTCATTGCTTTACACATAAGCATGGTAAGTATCATTCCGGCTGCTCCAACAAGAATTCCACCCAAAATCATAGCTTCATTGTTGTATATAAAGCCTGCCATTGCTGCTGCAATTCCTGTTAACGAGTTAAGCAGCGAAATAACAACCGGCATATCGGCACCACCAATTGGCATAACAAACATAACTCCGTAAATAAGTGCCAGTGCCATAAGAGTGTATATTGCCCAAATCATTTCCGAGGGCTCGTTGGGCGATATAATTATAAATACTGTTAGTGCAACGGTAATAATTAGTAAAACCAGATTGAGGTACGTCATAAATGGTTTCATAATATCGCCAACTTTGCCGTCGAGCTTACCATAAGCTATCATACTTCCGCTAAAAGCAATAGCGCCAATTACCAAACCTAAAACCGTTACCAGTATTGAACTTACATCGCCGGCTACTGCATTCGGGTATTCTAAAAGTGCAACCAACATTGATGCAGCGCCACCGGTAGCATTATATATCGATACCAGTTGCGGCATAGCGGTCATTTTAATTTTACGTGCTACAATCCATCCAATTACCGAACCCACACCAATTGACGCAAGAATAATCCAAACGTTGGTTAATGGTATTCCCGAACCGTTTGGGGCTTTGTGTAACAACAGTGTTGTCAGCATGGCAAGTCCCATTCCGCCGGCAGCCCATAAATTTCCCCGTCTGGCTGTTTCGGGGTGCGAAAGTAGTTTCAATCCAAAAACAAATAAAAGTGCGGCAATCAGGTAACTTAATTCAAGCAATGTGTCGCCAATGGTAAAGTTAATCCCATTTAATGTTCCTATAATTTTATCCATAATTCCCTACTTTTTTTTCTTTTTAAACATTTCTAACATTCTGTCGGTTACGGCAAAACCGCCAACCACGTTAAGTGTTCCGAAAATGAGTGCTAATATTCCCAGCACAAGACTTAACGAAAATTTTGTGAGGTCGGCGTGACCTACTAAAATGATGCCGCCAATAATAATAACTCCACTAATTGCATTTGCCCCCGACATTAACGGGGTGTGCAAAACTGCCGGAACATTCGAAATCACTTCAATACCCACAAATATGGATAGAGCGATGATGAATATGGCTTCTTTATATTCAAAGAAAAATTTTAATACTTCCATTTTTATCTATTTTTAAGCTTTTTCAATTACCGATTTTACCCGCTCGTTATAAATCTCTTTGGCGTGAGTAATGCAGGTTCCTTTTACAATATCATCTTCAAAATTGAGTTTCAATTCGCCCTCTTCGCCTATTATTAACTTCATAAAGTTTAGAACATTTTTTCCAAACATTCTGCTGGCATCTACGGGCATTTGTGCCGGATAATTCGACTGGCCAATAATAGAAACTCCGTTATAATTAACTGTTTCGTTGTTTTTTGTCAGCTCGCAGTTTCCTCCGCTCGATGCTGCCAAATCAATAATTATCGAACCGGGTTTCATGGCATCAACAGCTTCTTTAGGAATTAAAAGAGGAGCTTTTCTTCCCGGAATTTGTGCTGTACAAATTACTACATTTGCTTTTGCTGCATGGTCGTTAATAGCTTGCTGTTGTTTTTTCTTGAACTCTTCGGTTTGTTCAACAGCATAACCACCGGCAGCAGCATCTTCGGTTGCTCCTTCAACTTCAACAAATTTGCCTCCCAAACTCATTACCTCCTCCTTCACTGCCGAGCGAACATCGAAAACCTGAACTTGTGCACCCAATTTTCGTGAAGTTGCAATAGCTTGTAATCCGGCAACTCCGGCTCCTAATATTAAAACGTTTGCCGGCCGAATGGTTCCTGCAGCGGTCATAAACATTGGGAAGAAAGTCGGCAGTTTTATAGCTGCTTCCAAAACAGCCATGTATCCCGAAACCGTTGCCATCGACGATAAAATGTCCATGGCTTGTGCACGCGATGTACGCGGAATAAGATCGAGACTAAACGTTGTAATTCCCTTGTCGAGGAAAGTTTTTACCAACTTGGTTTCCCAAAGAGGATTAAATGCACTTATCCAAACTTGTGTGGTTTTAATTTTCTGAATATCGTCGTCGGAGGGGGGCTGAATTTGCAACAAAACTTCTGCTTGTTCAAAAATGTCGGCCCGGCTTAATACTTTTGCACCTATTGCTTCGTAGTCGGCATTGGTTGCAAAAGCTGTAGACCCCGCTTCATGCTCAACCAAAACCTCCACTTTCAGGTTGGTGAAAGCTTTTACACCCTCCGGAAGTAAGGCTACCCGGGTTTCATCTCCCGGCTCTTTTAATAATCCAAGAATCATAAATATCGATTTTTAAGTGTGACAAAGGTCACAAAGTTAATAATTTTTAATCATCGTTTGCGTTAACGGAATGTTGTTTTATGAAGAAATTTATCACATACTTATGTTAATTAGCATATGTTTATAATCCTCTCGTTAACTACATTAAAAACAATTAATCATGCATAAAGTTCAATGCTTTAATGATTGTCTTCGGTTTTTAATTTATGGTAAATAGCAAAAGTTTCTATTTAGGACTGCTAAAAAACAACTAAACATATGACATACAGTTAGATATCCTATTTTATCGTTAATTTCTGTGTAGTTCTTTCTGAATTGCTTTCCAATACGAGTACATATTGTCCGCTTTTTAGTTGGTTTCGAGAAAAAACAAGGGTTTGTTTGCCCGCTTCAAAATTTCCCGATGCAATTGTTCTTATCTCTTTTCCCGAGTAGCTATAAAGTTTTAAGTTTATTTTTCCTCCTGAAGTTTCGAATGTAATTTGTGCCTGATTTGTAACCGGATTGGGAAAAATAGTTTGTATTGAAATTGTTTTTACAGGAGCCGAAATGTCGCCGGTAGCAACGGTTGATTTTAATATGGGTAAAATTTCAAAATCATCGAAAAGAATAGTTTTTATATCGGTTGTTTTTACCCCCAGCCATTGATTTAATATGGATGCATAAACCGACCGGAAATCGATTTTCATGGGAACGTTCGTGCGTTTTTCAACGGTTTCGGGAATGGTTGGGTTTTCTCCGAAAACTGTTGGGTTAACCCGGCTTCCGAATAGCATAATGGGGTAGGCTTCGCCGTGGTCGGTCCCGTAACTTTTATTCGATGCAATTCGCCGTCCAAATTCACTGTAAATCATCGATATTACATCGTCTTCCCGGTTTTGTAATTTTAATTCATCTTGAAAAGCATATACTGCCTGAGAGAGCGATTGAAGCAATTCGGCATGTTTCCCTGTTGCTGTATCTCCGGCGACAACCTGTCCCGAGTGAGTATCGAAACCACCCATATTTACAATATATATCGGAGTTGATAATCCTCCGGAAATGAGTTGGGCAACAATTTTTAATTTTTCGGCAAGCGAATTATTTTCGGGCCACTGTGTCGAACGAATTTCCGATAAATTGGCAGCAGCCGAAACAACTTTTAAGTATTTCTCGGTGCTTTGCATAACCTGTGAGATGTATTTTAGTTCGTATCCGAACGGCGTATCGGGATATTCTTGTTCGTCTGACTGCGACTCGTAAACCGAATCGGTTTGTTTTAACACAACACCCATATTCACCGTATTTCCCTGACTAGAGGGAGAGTTGCCCGACCCGATTGTTATGGCAAGCGGGTGAGGATTTTCTTCGTTGGGGTAGTTTTCAGGATATTCGGGGTTTAGCATATTCAGGTACCTGCCAAACCACCCCGAAGAAACTACGGTGTGCGAATCGGAGGCAGAGAGAACAATCTCTTTCGACCTGAAATGCGACAAGTTGGGATTTGGATATCCGATGTTTTGAATAAACATCATTTTTTCGTCGATATAAAGCTCTTTTATTCCCGCGAGAGAGGGGTGAAGTCCCTGCAATTTCGTTA
Organism: Draconibacterium sp.; assembly: GCA_027011835.1. GTDB lineage: Bacteria > Bacteroidota > Bacteroidia > Bacteroidales > Prolixibacteraceae > Draconibacterium. Next base: position 10,767 of record JALUZN010000480.1, read on the forward strand.
GGGGTAAAATTTTATCTTTTGGAAGAATAATTTCGGGGCGCACTTTTGCCAGATTGTCGTACATATCTAGCGGAATAAGCGTATTTAATCCATCGTTCCCGCCGTCGAGCTGTATCAAAACCAGTACACGACCATTTGTTTGTTCGGGGCCGAAATGCGCATTGGCTGCCAAAACCTGAATGGCCTGACCATTTAATAAAATTGGCAACGAAATAAATGCAGCACTGTTTTTTATGAATTTTCTTCTATCCATCTTTTTTAAATTAATTGATATTCAGCCATTAAACAAATTTTACCAATCAGTTTTATTAACCTTCTTGCTACGGCTTTTTTCTGATTTACATCGTCGGGATTATTAACAAATCTGTTCCATTCAATAGTCCACTCCGAATCGGGGAGGCCTGGAATTAATACACTTTTAAGTTCGGTAATTTGTTCCGCAGATACCTGTTTGGGGAAAAGAAGGTTGGTTAGTGCAGGTATTAGTATGTCAATTTCGGAAGGTGAGGGGGTAATTTTTATGACAAATTCTATGGGGTCGAATTGGAGTTTTTTGTATTCGCTTTTGGGGCGAATTCCCCACGCAACTACAGAACTAATAACTTTTGCACGATTTGGAACACTAGCTGTATTAATCCATAGTTGGTTGTAATTTGGTTCGAGGTACCACGCCGGCCAACCGGCTACATCGGGTGGGTCGCCAATCTCCAAATCCTGAATTTTTGTCCGGTAATAAATCCAATTCCAGAAATAATAAAGCTCGGTAATATCTTCCCCGTTGGGAGAAGGAAATTCAAGCTGCCTTAAAACACCTATTGTAAACTCGAGTGGATTTTTTATCATACACCCGCGGAAATTGATGTCGAAGAAATGCTCGCTGCTTAGCAGTTTTTTTAATACAGGTTTTAACTCAAAATTACTTTCATAAAAGAGTGTTGCAAGTGGTTCAATAATACTGTTTTCAATCTCTTCGTCGATATTATAATAAACAAACCACCGGTAAAGCTTCCTGACAAGGAAGCGTGCAGTCTCTTTTTTTCGAAATATCATATCGATAAGTTGCTTGTATTCAAGCTCCTCTTTGTTTGTAATTGTATAGTTTTCGAAAATATTTGAAAAAGTTTTTTGGCTTTTATCGTGCCTGTACGATGCGAAAAACGAGGTGTCGTTGTTTGGGTTTGTTTTCCATCCGGTTAAAACTTTTGCTGCTTCGCGAATGTCGTGCTCGGTATAGTTGGTATAATTTCCTTCTTCTAAAAGTGGCCCTTTGCCAATGGTAAATAACTCGAGTAACTCGCGGGCGTAGTTTTCGTTTGGAGCCCCCACTTTATTGTGGTCGCCGTCGAGGTATTTCAGCATCCCCACATTTACTGTCATCTCTTTTGCCAATTCTTTAAAATTCCCCAATGCATTTTCGGTAAGTAATGTGTTGTACCGATAATGAAAATTTGTATTTCGTACCACATCGGTTTCAATTACAAAGTGGTTGTGCCAAAACAGCACCATCTTCTCTTGCAACGACACATCCTGATTTAGCATTCTTCCCAGCCACCAGTGTGTGTAACTTGTTTTTCGGTGATAGCGATATTTGCTGTTGTATTTTGTGTTCACCCAGGTAGTTCCAACCGGAACCTCCTCGTCTTTTGTACTGTATCCAAGTGGAGGCGAGAGTGGTTCGGCAGGCTCTTGCATTAGATAATCTAAAGCTTCGGAAATGGTTTTTGTTTGCATAAATTCAATTTCCGACTGCCGTGCCCCAAACATACAACGGTTAAGCAGATGTTTTGCTTTGTCGAACCCGAGTACGCCGGAGATGGGATTGAGGCTTAAAACTCCAGACTTTAACCTGTTTCTTGAGTTTTCCATAGTTGTAAATTAGTAGTTGCTTTCTTCGACCATCAAATTTGCGTTTGGTTTAAAATAGGGAATTCAATGACGTAAAAATACCAAAATATACGCATATTAAGATTTGTGGGGCAAAAAGTACAAGTATTCTTTACTTTTTATATTTTTCGAAAATTGTTAGTTTTGTATGCAACAGAGGAACGGCTAAAGCGTAATTTTGATACTAAAAAAGCAATTTATCCGTTATTTGTGAAAAGAGTAATTGCCGGGTGATTTTGATTTGTTCCGGCAGTAATTAACCGTTTTATCTTAACCATAACTTCTTGAAAATGAAAAAAGCAATCATTCCAATTATTTTTCTCTTTATCTCGGGTGTTTTATTGGCACAGCCAAAATTCGACCTTGGATTAAAAGCAGGGGTAAATTTTTCGAAACTTAGTTTTAATATCGACGATTATAAATCGGATGCAATAACAAAAGCACATTTTGGAGCTTTTGGCCGGGTTGGGTGGAATAAAATATTTGTTCAACCCGAAGTGTATTATAGTTCGAAAGGAGGTAATGTTGATTTAAACTCAGGTGCTTTAAGTGCTGTAAAATCTATCGATTATAGTAGTGTTGATGTACCTGTGTTGCTGGGATTTCAACTGTTTAAACTGAGTATTGTCGATGTTCATATTTTGGGTGGGCCACTTTTTAGTTTTGTTACAAAGTCGAGTGTAAACGACAATCCTGAGCTTTCGAAAGAGTATTTCGAAAATCATTATGTCGGTTTTCAGTACGGTTTAGGCGTCGATGTTTGGTTTTTAACCGTTGATGCACGGATGGAGCACGGAAGCAAAAAACTATTTTCTCACCCCGATTTTGAGGGGAGTAATCAAACGTTTATGGTTACTGTTGGATTTAAAATATTGTAGAATTATTGCTGAATAGGCAGTTAGTAAAATTTATATAGCGATAGTCTCATTCGAAGTGAAACTATCGCTATTTTTTTAAATACCTTCCGGTTCGGGAGTTTGATTGGGATAAAACGGATTATAGAAATAGACATTTTTTGAGGATAAATAGTTGAGCATTGGTTTTAACCGACGTTTAAAATCGTCGATATTTTTATTTTCGTTGTTTGTCCAGCCGGCTTCTGACATTGCCGAAAGACGCGGCCAAGTCATAAAATCAAGTCTTTTATTATTTTGAATTTGTTCGGTACAAACATCAGCCTGCAAGCCTTTTATGAGATTTATATTTTGCTTAAAACCGGGTAACGAATCGGGAGGAAACGAGTAAGTTAGTTCGAGTGTTACAAATTTACCACCCCATTTTCTGCCACATTTGTGCGATGCGTTCTGAACAAAATCGAAATAGAGAGGAATTCGCGGGCATAGAATCACGTTGTAATTGTTCGAAAGTGCCGCCTCGAGTTTTTCGGGTTTGTCGTGTCGCCACCACATAACAACCGAATTTTTATTCGATAACTTATGATCAACAATTTCATCCCACCCAATTACTGTTCGATTCAGTGTTTTTATCGAGTCGGCCATTCTATTCACAAAATAAGATTCTACCTCTTTAAGCGTTTTCAGCTTCTCTCTTTTCATTAAACTCAAAACATATTTGTCGGTGTTCCACGCGGCATTTCCAAAATGAACTTCGTCGCCACCCAAATGAATATATTTCGATGGGAAGAGCGAGGCAACTTCTCGTAAAATAGCTGTAAGATAGGTGTATGTTTTCTCGTTTCCGGGATTGAATGTAAAATTGGGGTGCGATTTTGAACCACCACCCGAGAATTCAGGATATGCGCGGTTTGCTGCGCTTGCATGACCGGGCATGTCAATCTCAGGAATTACTTCGATAAAGCGGTCGGCTGCATATTTTATAATCTCCTCAATTTCGGTTTGAGTATAAAATTGTGCTTGTGCATCGGGATTCGTGTGATTGCCAATTCCTCCAACAGTAGTTAGTTTCGGGTAGCTTTTTATCTCAATGCGCCAGCCGGGCGCATCGGTTAAGTGCCAGTGAAAAATGTTTAATTTGTGGAGTGCCATTAAATCGAGCAGTTGTTTCACTTTTTCAACACCAGAGAAATGGCGCGACTCGTCTAACATTAATCCGCGCCAGCTAAATCGTGGCGAATCGGTAATGGTAAGCAGCGGTAAAACAAATTTTCCGTCTTCTTTTTCAGCAAAAAGAAAAAGCTGCCGCACAGTTTGCAGTCCATAATAAATTCCTTTTGGAGAACCCGCTGAAATCTGAATTCCTTTTTTGGTCGATTTTAGAAAATACGAATCATTGTTATTCTTTTTGTCGCTCAATTTTAAAAACAGGGTTGCTTTTTCTGAATTTACAATTTCAACAGAAACAAGAGATTTAACTTCCGATTTAAACTGACTGACAACCGGTGTTAAAACCTCGTTGTTTGCGTATAACGTTATTTTGTTTTTCAGCTTTAAACTTCCACTTTCTGTCTCAATTTTATTGGGGAGTGGAATTAGGTTGATTTTCGGGGGTTGCCGGTTTGTAGAACAGGCAATTAATACAGTTAACACTAGTAGGTTTAGGTATTTCATTTGTATAGAATTAAATTAAAATATTAGTCGATTCTTTTCGCAGCCCAATTAATTGCATTTGTAATGTGTTCTATTATCAGTGTATCCTGATATGCTTCGGGAGTATGACCAAAGACGGTATAAAAGGACCGTATTCCATCGTTGTTGTTCCACCAAATTAATGGGTGGTCGCCCATTCGCCAGGCTTCGTTTTTGTCTGCTCTTCCTTTTTTAATTGTGCTCTCGTCGAGGTGTGCCAAAACATGAACATGGGGGCGGGGATTTTTTTTATAGGCGTACCACTCGTCAACGGTTGTGTAGCTTTTCATTCCTTTAAACGGTTTCATTGCAGGGTGGTCGTAGTTTTCGAAAACAATGGTTGCTTTTTGTGCCGGTGGGTGCGAAAGAAAATATCCGCCTATCAATTTCCCGTAGAATGGCCAATCGTATTCAAAATCGGCTGCGGCGTGAATACCAACAAAACCTTTCCCACTTTTCATAAACTTTTCGAATGCTGCCTGCCCTTTGTCGCAAATTGCATCTCCGGTAGGATTCAGAAAAACGGCAACATCAAACTTTTTTAGAAATTCGTCGCGTAGTAGCGATGCATCTTCGGTTGCCGTAATTATCCAGTTTTGCTTTTTACTTTGGTCGTATAACATTTTTATACCCGACGAGATAGATGCATGCCTGTATCCTGCTGTTTTTGTAAATACAAGAATGTGTATTGGTGTATCGAACTCTTGTTTGTTTTGTGCATTTGTACTGCCGAATGTCATAAAAACTGAGAGGAACAAAAGAATTAAATTTTTCATTTTTATTGTGTTTTTTTTTGCAAGATAGTTAAAATAATAGATTGCTAGATACTAGATACTAGATACTAGATTGCTAGATACTAGATACAAGATTGCTAGACATTAGACACAAGACAAGCAACCAGTAACAAGTAACAAGCAACCAGTAACCAGCAACAAGCAACCAGTAACCAGCAACAAGCAACCAGTAACCAGCAACAAGCAACCAGTAACAAGTAACCAGCAACAAGCAACCAGTAACAAGTAACCGGCAACAAGGAACAAGCAACAAGGAACAAGCAACCAGTAACAAGTAACCAGCAACAAGTAACCGGCAACAAGGAACAAGCAACAAGTAACCAGCAACCAGCAACCAGCACCCAGCCAAACACTAAACTACTGAATAATAAATTGTCAACAGATTTTCAATTGTGACTTTAAACAACTTCTATATTAATCGCTGACTTTTGCATTTAAGCTTTGAAAACCCTCGCCTAAAATTTCTTTCGCATCCATAACCGTAATAAAAGCATCGGGGTCTATTTTGCTGATGTATTCTTCTAAAATTGCCACCTCGCGTCGGCTAACAACAGTATAGATAATTTGTTTTTCTTCTCCTGTAAACATTCCTTCGCCGCGCAAATAGGTACCTCCACGTTCCAGGTCGGTTAATAATTTGTTTCTTATGTCGATATGTTTTTTCGAGATGATTAAAAGTGCTTTGTTGTAGTCGGCACCTTCTAATGTCAGGTCAATTGCACGTCCCGAGATGTAAATAACAATCCATGAATAGAGTGGTATTTGCCAGTCGTGAAATGCGAAAAGTGCCAGTAAAACGATGACCGAGTCGACGTAAATCATTAATTTACCAAGTTGCAGGTTAGTGTATTTTGCAATAATCATGGCAATAATATCGGAGCCGCCCGATGTGGCACGCGACTTAAAAATTAACCCCAGACCGAAGCCAATAAGCACACCGCCAAACACCGATGAAAGAAGTACGTCGTTAACCAGTGCCGCATCTCCAACGGGGCGCAGGTAGGTTATCCCATCGATAAAAACCGATGTTAAAACAAACCCGATAATGGTTTTTATGCCAAATCGCGGCCCCAGAATTTTTATTCCGGCAATCGTTAGCGGAATGTTCAGAATTAAGCCAAACAGTCCGATTGGAAATCCTTCGGGCCAAAAAGAGAAAAGTCCTTCTGTTAAATAGTGAACAACAATTGCTATTCCGTAAACACCACCGGGTACAATTTTATGAGGGGTTATAAAATAAACAAAACCCACAGCAAGAATAAACGAACCTATTAATATGAGTGAATAATCTTTCACCCATTTCGGACTGAAAACTTTGTCTTTTACAATAAATGCCATTTTTATTTGCTTTTTTTTTATTGAAG
>JALUZN010000481.1 GCA_027011835.1 Draconibacterium sp.
CCCCTCTTGAGGGGAAATGCCGAAAGGGTAAAATAAAATAGTTTATAGTCTGTTAGTACGATTTTTTTTAATATGTATATGAATAACAAATGAAAATAGAAAATATGAAAACTAAAATATTTACATTATTACTGCTGCTAAATGTTTCTGCAATTTTTTCACAGGAAACAGATATTTTAAAAGATTACAATGGCGATTTTGAAGAAGGGATAACATTTTGGAGATTCTTTGAAGTTCCCGACAATATTGGCAGTAAGTGGGAAATTACCGACGATGCAGTTAGTGGTAATAATGCGATGAAACTAACGTGGGTTACTGCCAACAGTTCTGTCGTTGACCGGGGATTCGATAACTGGTCAGCAAATGTTCCGGTAATAGCAGGAGCCGAATACACGGTAAAAGCATTTATTAAAAGCAATCAGGCTTCGGGACTCCGGGTAAATATGTTGTTTGGCTTTTTCGAAAATAACGGGGCACCAATAAAACCTCAGAGTAGTGTTAATTGCGAACTTACTGATAACTATTCGGAATATGAGCTTACCGTAACCGCACCGGCAAATGCAACTACATGCTGGATTGCATTCCGAATGTATAACCAGGAAAATAAGCGTGTTGCCGGTACAGTTTATATCGATAATGTTCGAATACTTGGCGAGTCAGCTTATATAGCACCGCGTGTAATGGAAACAAGTTTGCCCTCCAACGATGTTCCCATTGCAAGTATCGACGTAACAGAAGACCCGTATTTGGCAAAAAACGATGGTTCGGAAGATGCAACTTCAGCTTTTCAGGATGCCATTGGCAGAGCTGCTATTGCAGGAGGTGCCGTAGTATTTGTGCCTGCCGGAAAGTACCGGTTCGATGGTAATTTAAATATTCCTGAAGGTGTAACTTTACGTGGCGAGTGGGCAAATCCCGATAGTGTTAATGGTATAAAAGGAACTATTTTAATGCCATATGCCAATAAAGGAAATGAGGGGGGAGTGCCGTTTATCTCTATTCAGCGGGGAGCCGGAATCAGAAACCTGTCGATTTGGTATCCCGAACAATCTACTGCTTCGGTAAGTGCTTATCCGTGGACCATTCATTGTCATCCCGATGGAAGTGCCGGGGCGGGAGACAACACATCGGTTGTTAATGTTACACTTGTAAACTCGTATAACGGAATAAAAATAGGGCCCAATAGAAATGAATTGCACTACATTCGGAATATTTATGGAACTCCGTTAAAGCAAGGAATATGGTTATCGCAAACCACCGATATCGGGAGGCTGGTAAATGTCAATTTTACACCAAAATACTGGAGTAATTCAGGGGTAGTAAATGCACCTTCCGAGAGTGCAATTCTGCAATGGTTACAAAACAATTCAACCACAGGTATTATTATGGGACGCTCCGACTGGGAATATATTTTCGATGTTTCGCTGGTGGGCTATCAAACCGGAGTACAAATAATTAAATACACCGATATGGGCCCCAACGGTGTAATTTACGGTTTAAATATCGATAAAAGTAAAATTGGAATTGACCTGGTAAATATTAATCCAATTGGCTGGGCAATTTCAAACGCTACCATAAATGTTGAAGGAGAAAATTCGGTATGTGTACGGGCAGGTAAAGCTTTTAACTCTGTTGTTCAGTTTAATTCGTGTACGTTTGGTGGTTCTCCCAAAAATGCGGTACAGTTCTCAGAATATGCTTCAGGCCGACTTTCGTTTCAGAATTGTACTTTCGAAAACTGGGGACAGAATGAAGAGGATGCCGCAATAGATTGTAACCAAGGTTCGGTTTCGCTAATTGGCAATACCTTTAATCTCGATAAACTTCATCTGCGAATTGGGAAGTTTGCAAAGAGCACACAGATTCTCGATAACTCATTTCCTGCACAATTAAAAATAGACAACAAAAGTATTGGGAAGGTGCTTATTTCGCAAGAGCCGTTAAACAGTAAAAAACTAAATGTACCAAAACACGAATATGCCGTTGTTCCACATCCGGCGACAGATGATTTATTTAATGTTATCGATTTTGGTGCCCGCTCCGACTTATCATTCGATAATACAGCTGCATTTCAGGCTGCACTCGATTCGGCCGAGGCAAATGGTGGTGGCACAGTTTATATTCCTGCCGGCATGTACCGGTTTGATGGTCATATTGTTATACCAACGGGTGTCGAACTTCGTGGTATATGGGATGTCCCACATCATACTATTTCGCGCGGAAGCGTTTTATTGGCATACGAAGGAAAAGGAAGCTTCTCTGGCACTCCTTTTATTTCGATGCAGTCCGGCGCTGGTGTTCAGGGGTTTACAGTATGGTATCCCGAGCAGGACTCCAAACATTTTTACCGGTATCCGTGGAGTATCAGAACATTGGGAGAGAATTGCTGGATAAAAAACATTGTGCTTTCGAACACTTATCAGGGAGTTGACCTTGCATCCAATCCAAGTGCCGGGCACGTGGTAAGTTATCTTGCAGGAGCATCGTTAAAAACAGGTATCTCGGTAGATAAGAATAGCGGCGACGGTTGGATTGAGAACGTTCAGTACAATCCACATTACTGGGCACGAAGCTCCGGTTATCCACAACCGCCATCACTCGATTTTGGGGCTGTAATTGCCTACCAACAGGCAAAACTCGATGCATTTAAAATTGGGTCGGCAAAACACGAACATATTTTAGGAACTTTTGTTTTTGCTGCCAAAAGAGGCATCTATCTAACTCCTGATGATGGTACTTCAACAATAGATGTATTCCAACATGGTACCGATGCCGGTAGCGATGGCATTTATCTGGTAAGCAATGCAGGTTCCAAAATTAATTTTATAAACACTCAACTCGTTTTGCTCGGCACACACCAAAACGGTATTATTACTTCGGCTCCAAGTTTTGGAGGCGATGCATCATTTTTTAATTCTGTTTCGTGGGGAGGTCCCGGGCCAACAGCCAACCTCGATGGAAACGGAAGTATTCTGATTCAGCAAATGCATACTCATAATGGCGCTTTTAAACTTAAAAACGGCAATATCCGAATTGAAAATATTAAGCTGTCGTCATCGTTGAGTCCTCAATATCAAATTGAATCGGAAAGTTGTAGCTTAAAACTTTTCGGAAGTTACTCGAGAAATGGGTTTAAACTTCTCAATGTAAATCCCGACAGGAGTATGGTTGAAACAGACTATTACTATTACTATAAATCATCCGTAGAAACATCCATGTCGACCGGATGGGAAAGTAACGACCAGCAAAATATTTGGGACGATACATTTTGGGGAAATAAAAGCTTTAACCCGGAGGGGATGAATAGTTTTCAATGCCATTCTGTAGCTTCAGACGATGCACATTCGGGTGCGCGGGTTTTAAAAGTTTCCGCAGCGAAAATTGGCGACAAAACCCCGTTTTATAAAATTTTTAATGATAAAATTCCAATCATTAATAATTCCTATTTTACGTATTGGGTAAACCCGGAAGATGAGGCAGGGAAAAGCGGATTTATTGATTTATTGTTTACCGACGGCACGCGGTTATCGGAACTTGGTGCAGTTGCCGACGATGGTTTGGCTTTAGATGCTCCGCGTGGCAATGTCGGAGAGTGGACATTGGTTAAATGCTCAATTGGGAAATATGCAGCAAAAAAAACAATTCAATCTGTTTTGGTTGGAACAGAATCGGATAATGAACAATATAGCTTTTTAGTTGACGATCTAAGTATTGTCGGAGTAATTACAGACAGCAATATTCGTTCGAATAAAGGAATCTCTCTCAGTCAAAACTATCCCAATCCGTTTAACCAATCCACCACAATTCCTTTTCATATCGATAAGAGCGGGTTTGTAACACTTTCGGTTTACAATCTATCGGGCAAGAAAATTACACAGCTTGTAAACAGGCAGTTTATGAATTCAGGCAGTTACGAAATCAATTGGGTGCCGGGAAATTTGGAAGCGGGAATTTACTTCTCGAAATTTGAATTTACAACTGGTAACGGGAGCACCTCGGTTTTTAAACGCAAAATAATTTTAATGAAATAATAATGAAACGAGCATGGTCGACAAAACATAAAAGCTTATGTGTAAATTGTGCATGCGAGTTCCATGGGTCAAGAATTATAATTTCGACTTATATGTTTATCATTTTGAATTGCAATGTTTTAACTTAATTATATGCGAATAAAAATATTAAAAACAGGATTCCTTTTTGTACTACTTTTTATTGCGTTAATTCAGATTTCTAATGCACAAAGTATTAGAGAATTTGGTGTAAAACCATCGAATTCAGCCGAACTAAACAAAATAAATTTACAAAAAGCTATCGATTTAATGTCGCGAAAGGGTGGTGTACTTTATGTCGAGCCAAGCGATTCGGCCTATCCTATTAACGGGGGGCTAATTCTGAGGAAAAATGTTTCGTTGGTTGGCGCAAATGCTGCAACACCACGCGGAACATGCCACCCAAGCAAACCGCAGCCTGTTGGAAGCGTTTTCGAAATTACCGATACTGAGCATGTTTTTATTACGGTAGAATCGGCAACACAGATAAAGGGAATTCAGTTTTGGTATTCGGAGCAGGCAATTAAAGATGCTTCAAAAATAATTGAGTATCCGGCAACAATCCGGCTTTCGTACGAAAACTCAACTCAAGGGGTAACATTAAATAATCTCACCTTTTATGGCGAATATTTAACCATCGATTTTGCCGCACCAAAAGGCAAATTAAGCGAGCTGTTAACAGTTGAACACTGTTTTGCCTATCCGTTAAGCGGGCAGTTTGTCCGCATCGACTATTGTTACGACATTCCACGTATTTTGCACTGTCACGTAAATCCTGCCATAACCCGGGAATTTGCCGGCGGCTATTCAAAAGAAATTATCGATGCAGTTGTTGCTAAAAAAACGTTTGCCTATTCAATTAACCACACCGACAATGCGCAATTAATCGATATCTTTTCATTCGGAACATACGGAGGAATTTATTTGGGTGGCGAAACATACGGACAGCTTACCAATTTTAATTTCGATTGTGTAACTATTGGAATAGATAAATTGGGGAATAATACAAAAAACCGGAATTGGCAAATTGCGCAAGGGTCGATAATTGCAAACACAGGCGATAAAATTGAGGATGTTCATCCTATTATAATTGAAGGTGTTGGACACACTTCATTGTCAAATGTCGAGGCATTCTCGGGCAATAACCCGGCACTAACAAACTTTGGCGTTTCTTACGATTTCCTTACAATTAAAGGAGATAAAAAATGTACGGTTTCGATGTTTGGATGCAGGATGAGAAATTATGTAGCCGACGACCCGTTAACGGTTTTAAATAAAAAAGCCATCATTCAGGTTTATGGTTGCATCGATAAAAACGAAGAGATTTACAATTATAAAAAGTAAATAGAAATACAACTGTGGTTATCCTCAGATTTAAATTTTTAATTATGAAGAGAACGACTTTATTATCATCAGTATTGCTATTATTCGCAGTCATTTCTTATGGGCAAAACCCAAAAATAATTGCCCATCGCGGATATTCTCACAAGGCTCCTGAGAATACACTCGCTGCATTTCAAAAAGCCATTGAAGTAAATGCAGACTATTTTGAACTGGATGTGCAACTTTCGAAAGACGACTCTTTAATGATTATGCACGATGGAACTGTTGACAGAACAACCAATGGCACAGGAGCAATTTCGAGCATGACCTATCAGCATCTTAAAGATCTTGATGCCGGATCGTGGTTTAGTAACGAATATGCCAATGAAAGGATACCAACGCTAAGTGAAGCTCTTATTTTGGCAAAAAATAGCACCAATACTATTGGTGTTGTTATTGAACTAAAAACGTCAGATACTTCTGTTCCAAAGAGAATCGTACAATTAATTCAAAAGTTAGGAATGGAAAACAGGGTCATAGTATCTGGTTTTAGCCTTTCTCAATTAACATTAATTAAAAATGAAGATTCGTCTATTCCTGTTCAGCTATTTGCAATGGTTAGCAGGTCGCATATCGATAATATAGCAGCAATAAATGGTGAGTGGGTTGGCAGTGGAGGAACCATTACCAAAGACTTAATTGATTATGCGCATAATAAAGGAGTTAAATTTAATGCGTGGACGATAAACAGTGCTTCGCAGATGTTAAATTTAAAAGAAATAGGTATTGATGCTATTACCACAGATTATCCTGCTGTACTAATTGCAGCAATGGACGACACAGAACCTTCAGATGTTATTTTAAGTTCGGCAACAGCAACGGTAACAGATGTAACACTAAATTGGGAGGCAGCCGAAGATTCAGAAAGTGGAATAGTTGGATATGATATTTTTCGTGATGAAACAGCTGGTGCTACAACTCTAATTGCTTCGGTTGGAAATATTACTACTTATGTTGATAAAACCTATACCGAATTGCAACAGTATTATTACAGGATTAAAGCAAAAAACTCTGCCGGGCTGCAAAGTATTAATTATTCCAATGAGATATCGGTTAAAACAAAGAGTGATTTCATTCCTCCAACAGTTAAATATGTAACGTCGAATGGAGATAACAGCACAGTTGTTATTGAGTTCTCGGAAAGAGTTAATAAAGCTTCTGCCGAAAACATTTCAAACTATACTTTTTATGGTGAAGCTACTGTGTTGGCTGCTAAACTTGGTGTCGATTTGAAAACTGTTATTTTGTCAACCTCAACATTGTCAGAACAATCCTATACGCTTACTATCGAAAACGTAAAAGACAGAGCTAATGCATCAAATACAATGCAAGCTGTAACTGTTGTCTTTTCTCATCAAGGATTTCATAGTAATGAAATTGCATGTTATAATCTTGATTTAATAACTGCTGAAAATACAGTTATTGATAAAACGGAAAATCTTAATTATGGGGTTGCAAAAAATGGTGTTTTTCTTAATGAAGGTATTCTGGGAAATGCACTGGGGTTTGATGGAGTTGATGATTATGTTGAATTTAAACCTTCATCGTCTTTTGATATAAATAACAATTCAGTAACCGTATCTCTCTGGACAAAGTTGGGGTATTTGCCCACCGAACTTCCCGTTGCTTTCGGACCACTGTTTGATTCTGATGGAGACCAGTATGTATTGTATGAAGACCGCGGAAATAGTGAACTTCGATTTAAGGTTACAACATCAACCGGAGCGCAAAGGCCCGGTATTTCAAATGATGATTTAACTGCCGGAGAATGGATTCATATAGTTGGCGTTTACGATGGTTCAAATGCAATGATTTATCTGAATGGAGAAAAGAAAGATTCTCATCCTTTAACCGGAAATGTAAAAACAGGACAAAAGGCTTTCTTGGGTAAAAACGGGGAGTCATATTTTAAAGGTAGTATCGATCAGGTTGAAATATTTAACACAGCTCTAACGGGTATTGAAATAGAGAATATGTACAATCATATAAAAAACGATGTTGTAACAACATCGATTATGGATGTATCTAAATCATCGATGATTCATGTATATCCTAATCCAAACAGAGGAACTTTTACCATTGATTTAAATTCTGTTTCAAACCTGAATGCCAAGTTTGAAGTAATTAATTTAGTGGGGCAGGTAGTTATTAGAGGGGTACTAAATACTTTGGGAAAACAAGTTGTTACTCTCCCCAAACCTATTCCCGGTATTTATACCGTAAGAGTTTACTCGCAGAATAAAAAATATGAGAATCGGATAACAATAATTTAGAAAAGTACGTGTGAGAAAAATAGTATTAATAAGTATTCTGTTGGCAATTGCTTATATAAATTTGTTAGCGCAAAGCAGCAGCATTATTGTAGTGGGCGATTTGCATTATAACCAGATGAAAGACCACAATTTGGAGTGGCTTGCCAATCAACCCGGCGATTTGGTAAAAGAATCGGAAGATTATTCGAGCTATACAAATAAATTTTGGGTGCCCTTTATGAATGTTTTAAAAGAAAAAACAGTCTCGGTAAAACCCGAAGTAAAAGCGATAATTCAGTTGGGCGATTTGTCGGAAGGGCTGGCAGGTTCGGTTGAAAAAGCAAGGCAAATGAATGCCAATACAGTAAAAGCGATTGAAGCAACACAAATGCCGGTTCCGTGGATTGTTGTAAAAGGAAATCATGAAACTTACGGACCGGGAGCCAACGAAGCGTACAGCGAATTTTTTGTGCCGTTTTTCAGGGAGCAAACCAATAACGATAAAATTACCAACGCAGATTACTCTTATACCACAGGAAATATCCAAATTACTTGCCTTGACTCTTGGGATTATAGTACCGATATTCTTGATTTTCTCGAAAAGGAACTTTCAGAATCGAAGGCAAAATATAAGTTTGTGGCACTGCACGAGCCGGTAGTTCCTGTTTCGGGATATTGCTGGTATGCTTTTAATCAGGATGAAGAGAGGCATAATAAATTAATGGAGATTATTGCTAAAAACAGAGCCATTGTATTATGCGGTCATCTGCACTACTATTCGGTTTTAAGTCGGAAAACAGATTTTGGACCGGTTGTTCAGGTTATGGTAGTGAGTGTAGTGCGCGATAGCAGTTATCAGGTTCCGTCGTATGTAATCGATGAGTTTAGTCCGGCATTGGCCGACAGCTCTGCCGATTGGAGCCCTGAGACTGTTGAAGCACGAAGAGAATTGCTAAGCAAAGAAGATGAGTTTGTTACGTATTACAAACAAACCGATTTGCCCGGATATGCAGTCATTAAAATAAACGACGATAAGGAATCGATTCTTCTTGAATACTATGCAGCTTTTGGGAAGAAACCTTACGACACAGTTAATTTAACCGGGTTATTAAACCGGTAATCGAATTTATTTTTAAGAAACCATTGCCCACAAAAAGGAATTCGATCGTTCTTTTTCCTGAGAGGCCAATTTAAACCGGAAATACCATAAATTACTCGGCCGACTAAATCTGAAAATCAACATTTTGCAAAGGCACACCTTCGTGGTGATTCATCATTCTGAAAACAATACCGGAAGTGGAATTTACGATGTGTTAATAAAAGGAGCCTGTAATTAAGAAAATATATCATTCTGTTGGTTTAGAATTAATGGTTCTGTTACTTTGTTCCAAAATGTGTAGAGGCAAGAAAAATATTATTTCTATTTTGTTGGCAGCAATTCTGCTAATGCCGATAATCATTAAGTTTGCCGACGGTCAATTTCATCATCACAATCACCATTATTCTATTTTCTCGGTAAATACTTCAAAATTTGAGAATTATCATGAAGATTGCCCGATAGCATCGTTCGAATATTCTCTCTTCCAGTCGAACATGTTTAAATATGAACCCAGGAAATGTTTTACTGCCAATAGATTAAGGGTATTGCAACCCAAAGAATCGTTATCCAATTATTTCGATTATTCCTTTTTATTGCGGGCTCCACCCGCTGTGTAATACCAGCTTATTTTATAGTAGCGTACAATTAAATTCAGTACGGCATAAAAGATTAGTTTGGTATAATACTTCTTTCAACTCCCTTGCTCTGTAAATATTTTTATTTGTTGTTTTTATATAAATGTATAAAATGAGAAAAATTGTTTTAATGATTTTTGCATTGGCTGTATTGATAAAAGCCGGTGCACAGAATAAAATATCGGGAAGAGTTATCGACGATGCAAACTTACCGCTTGTTGGTGCAAACGTTTACCTTCCTGAATTAAATAAAGGTACAATTACAAACCGGCAGGGCGAATTCTTAATTTCGGGATTGCCTGCAAAAAAAATAAAAATACAGTTCTCGTTTGTGGGGTATAATAACTCCATTGAAACTGTAAATCTTTTACATGGCGATACGATACTCAATATTGAACTCAGCAAAGAAATTGTACAATCGCAAGAGGTTGTTGTTTCTGGAGCAACCATTGGTGCACAACACGAAAATGCGATTAAAATAGACGTGATGCGGAGTCGTGATATTTTGCTTTCAGGTACTCCCAATTTTATGGAGTCGTTGACAAAAGTCCCCGGTGTAGATATGATTTCGAAGGGACAGGGAATTTCTAAACCGGTAATTCGCGGTCTTTCAATGAACAATTTTTTGGTGATGAACAACGGAATTAGAATTGAAAATTATCAATTTAGCGAAGACCATCCGTTAGGAATTGATGGGAATAGTGTTGGACGGGTTGAAATTATTAAGGGTCCGGCTTCGTTGCTTTTTGGTTCCGATGCCATTGGCGGAGTTCTTAATTTTATAAAAGAACAACCTGCACCAACGGGTAAAATAGAGGGCGATTACGAAATGCAACTGCACTCGAATACGCTTGGTGTTAGCAATAGTCTTGGAGTAAAAGGCGCATCGGAGCATTTTTTTGGAGGATTGCGGCTAAGCACTAAAAACAATGCCGACTACATTCAGGGCGATGGAGATTTTGTCCCTAACAGCCGGTTTAACGAAATAACTTTTAACTCGAATATTGGTTTAACGGGAAAAGTTGGAACAGCAAAATTGTTTTACGATAATTTCAGCCAAAACCTTGGAATTACTGCACCACCGGTAATACCATTAATTAACGACCGGGGGAGAAAAACCGAAATTTGGTTTCAGGATTTAAATCATCAGATGATTTCGTCGGAAAATAACATCTACATTGGAAAGTTAAAATGGGTAATTAACGGGGGCTGGCAACAGGCATTGCGGAAACTAAAAACTACGCTCGAAGTTCCGGTTATTGAAATGCGGCTTAATACACTTACTTACGAATCGAAACTTTATTTCCCTTCAACAAAAAAAACAGAGTATATTTTCGGGGTACAGGGAATGGTGCAAAATAACCGGAATCTGAATAATCGTTTATCGCAATTTCTTCCCGATGCCGATATTAGTAATGTTGGCGTTGTTGCACTGGCAAAGTTTGCGTTTAACGATAACCTCAAATTACAGGGTGGATTGCGTTTCGATACCAACAAAACAGAAACAACTGAGTCGAAAACCGGAATACAAAGTGGGAATGCCGATCAGGTTTTAAACCAATCATCAAATTTTTCCGGTTCGTTGGGATTAACTTACCGGCCGGCAGAGAAGATTAATTTCAGACTTAATTTTGCAAAAGCTTATCGTGTGCCAAATCTTTCGGAGCTAACATCGAACGGAATGCACGGAAACCGATACGAGATTGGAAATCCCGATCTTGCGCCTCAAAATAGTTACGAGTCGGATTTTAGTATTCATTACCACAGTAGTTTTTTGTCGTTTGATTTGGCTGCTTTTTATAATAAAATTAACAACTATATTTTTATTTCTCCTACAAGCGATACAACTTCAACAGGAGTTTATATTTATAGGTTTTCACAAACCGATGCTTCTCTTTTTGGAGGTGAGGGCGGCATTCATTTTCATCCGAAAAGAATACCGTGGTTACACATAAAAGGAACTTATGCATCGGTTGTCGGGAAACAGTTGAACAATGATTACCTCCCATTTATTCCGGCGCAAAAATTTCGATACGAAATACGGATAAAAAAAGATAAAATGGGATTTCTAACTAATCCTTCAGCAAAAATCTCGGCAATCTCGGCACTCAATCAAAACCACCCCTCACCATTTGAAACCGTAACAGCGGGATATACTGTTGTGAATTTCAACATTAACTCTGGTGTGAAAGTTTTGCAACAAACTCTTATTCTCGGCATCTCGGCTAACAATATTTTTGATGTTCAGTATTTAGACCATCTTTCAACATTGAAACCGTTGAACTTTTATAATGCAGGACGTAATTTTACCGTTTCAATGAAAATTCCGTTTGGAATAAAGTGAAATTACTATTTTGCTATGAAGTATTTTATAGGGACTGAGGTGAAATAATACTATCCTCTATAAGCAGCCAGAGGACACAGGTAGAACGCAAGCTTTAAACTTTTATTCGATTGTTAGCTGCCTGTTTCTTGCCGGCCTTTAGACGATTTGTTTATAACGATTCCTGATTTTAAAAAATGAGCAAAATCATTGAAAACAAATTGTTTTCAGGATCGAAATAGTTGTGAATTATTCGTGGTAAATGTATATCTTTAGATAATTGAAAATAAAATACTATGAAAATTAATAGCGTACAATCAACTTTTAAAGTCACTTCCGTTTTTATTCTGTCTCTTTTTTTTTCGAATTTCATTTATGCCCAGGAACCGGCATCGCAAGATAGTGTGGTGCAAAATATAACTGTTCAGGATTCGACTAAACAGGAAACGCCAGCAAAAAAGACAAAGAAAAAGAAAGATTCGTTTAAAGTTTTTGCCGGTGGTTCACTTAGCTCTATAAATGTTGCTCCCGAGCGGTTTGAATCGAATCCGCAAACAGGTTATTTATTGGGTTTTTCATACAAAAGCGGAAGGTTCTTTTATTACGAAATTGGAGCACGATATAATCATGCTATGTATCAGGCAATCAACTTAACAAACTACCAAACTTCTTCGGCAGAATCCTCAATATTTAATTTAAATGCCATCGACTTTCCAATTAAATTTGGTTTAAACCTTACCTCGTTTGCCGACAGGCTTATTGGAGTCAGGATTTTTGCGGGTGCCGTGCCCTCATTTACGCTACAAGTTGGCGACAATAATATGGGATTTACAAAAGACAATGTAAATAATTTCAATATTTACGGAGAGGGCGGTATTGGAATTGATGTGGCATTTATGTTTGTAGAAGCCGGATTCAATTATGGGTTTAACGATATGTTGCTAAACGATATTCAATCTAATCCACAGCAATTTTATGTGAATTTGGGTTTTCGTTTTTAACAAGGCAAAACTTGTATCCAATTAAAACTTAACAATTTTCCCCGATGTAATCTTAGCAGATGTATTGGTTAACCGATAGAAATACATTCCTTTTTGAATGTCGGTTGTATTTATTTTAAGTCGATTTGCACCTTTAACAATATTGAATTGATGTTCTTTTACTCTTTGCCCGTTTAACGTAAACAGGCAAAAGGTATACTGCGAATTTTGCTCCGATTGAATATGAATTGAGATTTCGGTTGAAAAAGGATTGGGATAAACTCTGTAATTGTTTATTTCATTGTTGCTTACAACTTGAATAGAAGAAGCAACTCCGGTGCCGGGTAATCTTTCATCAAGATAACTCAGCCGTTCCAATATCCACGATTTCATCCAGGCAACTTCGCTATCGTAATCATCTCCTACAAAGTAATTTGGGTGAACAAATTCTCCAAGTATGGGCCAGCGTTCAAAATTTCGGTTAACGGCTTCGGCAACAATGGCTGTTAAACTGTCGACAACTGCCATTACCCGTTTATCCGACAATTTATTTTTTCTAAGTGTTTTCCATCTGCTTTTCATTGGATTCGAAAAATGCGAGTCGCTTAGTAAAGTGGCCCACCAAAATGGATTTCTGCGAAAGTCTTTCCCCAATGTGTTAAAAACTTCTATTCCTGTGGTTTCCCATCCATTGTAGTAATTTGCATTTCCAAAGGCAATGTTGTAATCCCAAACTGGTCCGGCGGTTAATTTGTCGTTTTTTTCTTTATAAAGAAAAGTACTTAAACGGTACCCGTCAATGTTTTTCGAAAGCTCGTTAATAAATATCATATCGAAAAACGACGTTGCATTTATATAGTTCATATAACCGGTTTGCTCATCGAAATTTCGATTATGAACCTCGGTTTCAAACTTATCGAAATAGTCATTAATATAGTTTTTTTGTTCTTCGGTAATTTTGTCCGATTTTGGATATTCGTATTGATAAAAGGTTTTTGCGTTATTTATATTTCTGAATTTCGAGTGCCAGCCATCTCCGCCACTTCCTGTTGTTTTATCAATTTTTACGATGTAGCCACCTGTTAGCTCTTCTCCCGTAATGTCGTCGGCTTTAAGTTTTGCAATATCAACACGATTTTTATCGCGTTTTATTTTCTCCATTAACACATAAATGCCTTCGTATTTTTCGTTTACAAAAAGCTCTACAAATCTGCAACGAGGTGTATAAACAGGACTTATTTGAGATGCTAATGCAAATGCAAGCACATTACGAATAAGTGTTTTATCGGTGTATGGAGCATATAAAATCCAATCTTCCTCTTTGGGCATTCCAAGTAACGGGAAATCCATATCTTCCTCGTCATCATCTTTTAATTCGAACCCATACGATTTTTTGGGGAAATTTTGAGAAGTGGAGCCCCGCAATTCAATATTTATTTTTCCGCTATAATAGTTGCGATTATCCGACGTGTTATTTACACTTCCATCGCCTTTCCAGGCAATCTCCATATCGGAAATTGTTCTGTATTTATCTCCAATTGTTCGGCCTTTCGTATCGATATATACGATTGGTAAATTTGTTGAAAACGAAAGATCTTGCGCTGACAATTCAAACACAGTCAGAAAAAAGAAGAGAAGAAAAGTTATATATTTCAATCTTATTTTAACGAAAACAGTAAGTGAAAACATGGGAAAATACATCACACAGCTTTAATCTTTACAACTCCCGAATCCAGATATTTCTGTAACTAACCGGATTACCGTGGTCTTGTAAAACAATTGGCCCTGCACCGTGTCTTTTTACCGAGTATTCGGGAATGCCGATAAATTCGGTTGGGCCGCGTAGTTTTACATGGTTTTGTATTAAAACTCCATTGTGCAAAACGGTTACTGTTGGCGGAGTAAAATAAGTTCCATCGTTGTTAAAGCGGGGAGCGGTATAAATAATATCGTAGGTTTGCCACTCACCGGGTGCTTTACAGGCATTTACAAGGGGTGCATATTGTTTATACACACTGCCTGCCTGTCCGTTTCGGTATGTGCGATTATTGTAATTGTCGAGTACCTGTACTTCATAAATTCCCTGTAAAAAAATGCCACTATTGCCTCTGCCCTGACTTTCGCCTGTTACTTCTGCCGGCGAGCGCCACTCGATATGCAATTGAAAATCGTTAAAACTCCGTTTTGTCTTAATTACTCCGGTGCCTTGCTTTACCGTTACACAACCATTGGCAACTTCCCATCCGGGTTTTTCACCTTTGTCGTTGGTCCATTCGTTTTCGAGGTCTACGCCATCGAATAAAACAATGGCATCAGACGGAGCATCGGCAGGAGTTTCTCCGGGTGTTACTTTTACAACTTCCGGATCCCAGATTTCGGTCATTTCATGCTCCATTTTCATCGGTAGCTCTTCTTGAGCTGAAACTACAACTGCTATTGTAAGTAGTAAAAAAGATAAGATATAAGTTTTCATTTTGTTGATTTTAAGAATTGTAAATAAATACACAGGATAAAAGGCAGGAACTTTAACCTGCTTACCTGTGTAGTACTCTTTATTCAAAAATGCTTTTTTGTTGAAAATTACAACCCCAGTTCTTCCATCATCGAATCGATTTTCTTAGCTGCTTTTTGTTCGGCAGTATCGAAATCTTCGCGTGATTTTAACTCTCCCGCCACCTCGAAATAGAACTTAATTTTGGGTTCTGTTCCCGATGGGCGAACCGAAATTTTTGTTCCGTCCTGAGTGAAAAATTGCAAAACGTTTGAAGTAATTTTCTGGTCGATTGGCTTTTCTTCTCCGGTTCTCAGGTTTTTTGCCACCAGTGTAGAATAATCTTTTACCCACTCCATTTGCGAACCGCCAAGTTGTTCGGGCGGGTTGTTGCGGAGGTTTGTCATAATTTTCTGAATCTCTTCGGCACCGGTCTTTCCTTTACGAATAACATATTTCATTTTCTCTTTCGAGTAACCGTATTCGAGATAAATATCCTGCAATAATTCGTAGAGTGTTTTTCCCTGATCGATTGCCCACGCAGTTATTTCGGCCATTAATGCCACCGACGAAACAGCGTCTTTATCGCGAACAAAATCGGCAGGCATAAAACCGAAACTCTCTTCGCCGCCACCGATGTATTTTTTCACCCCTTCATTTTCGCGAATAACTTCGGCAATAAATTTAAATCCGGTATAAACATCGAAATATTCAATGTTATTTCGGCGGGCTATTTCAGCAATCAGTTCAGTTGAAACAATTGTTTTAACAATAAACTCGTTGCCTTTTAGTTTTCCCGCCTCTTTCATTTTTGTAATAATGTAGTAGATAAAAAGCAGGGCTGTTTGGTTTCCGTTTACAATAATATATTCGCCTTTGTCGTTTTTTACGGCTACGCCAATCCTGTCGGCGTCGGGGTCCGATGCCATTACAACATCGGCATTAATTTCGGCAGCTTTTTTTGTTGCCATTTCCATTGCTGCCGGCTCTTCCGGATTTGGCGAAACCACCGTTGGAAATTCGCCGCTCACCACATCCTGCTCGGGAATGTTTATAATGTTTGTAAATCCGAATGCCCGTAATGCAGCAGGAATTAACTTCACTCCTGTACCGTGGATGGGAGTGTAAATTATTTTAATGTCGTTGTGTTTCTTAACAATGTCGGGCGAGATAGAAACCTTTTTAACTTCGGCTAAAAACTTATTGTCCATCTCTTCGCCCAATGTTTCAATTAAGTCGTCGGGGCCGTCGAATTTAATATCTTCGGGTTTAATTTTAGCGACCTCGTTTACAATGTTAACATCGTGAGGGGCAACAATTTGCGAACCATCGTTCCAGTAGGCTTTATACCCGTTGTACTCTTTTGGGTTATGCGATGCCGTTATAATAATTCCGCTTTGGCAACCCAATTCGCGAATGGCAAACGAAAGCTCGGGAGTGGGGCGAAGGTCTTCGAACAGGTAGGCTTTTATTCCGTTGGCGGCAAATATTTTCGCGCTGCTCTCCGAAAAAAGCCTGCTGTTGTTACGACAGTCGTGACCAATGGCAACGCTAATTTGCGGTACATCTTTGAAATTCATTTTCAGGTAGTTACACAACCCCTGAGTTGCTGCACCTACAGTATAAATATTCATCCGGTTGGTTCCAACGCCCATAATTCCGCGCAATCCGCCGGTTCCAAATTCCAAACTCCGGTAGAACGAATCAATCAATTCTGTTGGGTCGTCGTTATCTAAAAGTGCTTGTACTTCATCTCTTGTTTTTTCGTCGTAAGTCTCCGAAAGCCACTCTTGTGCTTTTGCCCGTACTTCTATTAATTCCTGATTTTCCATTCTTCTATTTTTTTAATATTTCTATGCATTTTTTCAAACTATCCTTCCAATACGGAATCTCAATACCAAATGTATCTTTTATTTTTATTTTATTCAGTACGCTATAATGCGGACGTTTTGCCGGCGTCGGAAATTCATCGGACAAAACCGGCATCACGGAGCAATTAATT
>JALUZN010000482.1 GCA_027011835.1 Draconibacterium sp.
GCGTATGTGAATGAGAATAATGTTCCGTACAATGTATTGCACGACCGCGGTTTTGTGAGTATTGGCTGCCAGCCGTGCACCCGGGCCATTAAACCCGGCGAAAATTTCCGTGCCGGCCGTTGGTGGTGGGAGCAGGGTTCGGGTAAAGAGTGTGGCTTACACGAAGTAAAATAAACTTAATCTGCTTTACTTTTCAGCAGACCCTTCTTAAATCTTAAATCGTTAATCCGTCATTCGACATTCATTAGAGATTAAAGCAAGATACGCTATGTTTTAACTCTTACTCTGTCTAATAAACCATTTTACACTCCTGGTGGTTTTCTCAACTGTTTTTTTAATGCCATTCGTTTTTTGCTTTCCAGTCGTTTTAATTTCGAACCGGAAGTGGGAGAGGTTTTAATGCGTTTTTTAACAGGCGTTAAAACCTCTTCGAGTAGTTTAAAAAAACGCGAAACAACTTGTACCCGGTTGCGCCATTGCGAGCGTTCGGTTTGAGCAACCAAAACAAGCTCGCCATTTGAGTTGATGCGATTTTTAAGTTTTATTTTAATTCTGTTTTTTTCCTGCAACGAAAGATTTGCCGATTTATCGACAGGAAAACGCAACTCGACCCGTGTGTTTACTTTGTTAACATTTTGCCCGCCGGGGCCACTGCTCTTGCCGGCTGAAAAAATAAGCTCCTTCTCGAGATTTGTTTTACGTTCAAAACTAAAAACCATTTCAACTCTTCTGTTTTAAACCAATTAATTTTAGCCGTTTTTGCTGATTGACTGTAGTTTCGCTGAATCAAGTATTTTTATCGCCTTGCCTTTTAATTTTATAACGTTCTCCTTTTCCAGCTCTTTTAAAAATTTTATGGCACTCTCGGTCGATATCGATGCAAAGTCGGCAATGTCCTGCCGTGTTAGAAAACTAAATATATCCTCTTTTAAAAAATCGTCTTGCGAAAGGTAGAGCAGTCCCGAAGCCAGTTTTCCACGCATCTGTTTATACGAAGTGTTTTTAATTATTTCGAAAAGATGACTCTCTTTTTTACAATTTTTCGAGGTTATTTCCAGCGCAAACTCCGGATTATCGATTAAAACCTGTTTCAGGCTCTCCTTTTCAATCATACAAATAACCGAATCTTTTATTGCCTGTGTTGAATAGGTATGAATAGTTTCGCCAAAAATAGAGGAGAATGCAAGAAAATCGCCGGGTTTTGCAACGCTAATATTTATCTGCTTATCGTAACCGGTTTGCAAATACACTTTAATCAGCCCCTTTACCACAAATATTACGTACGGAGCAAAAGCACCCTGCTTAAAAATATTTTCGCCTTTTAAATAGGTAATTTGCGTTTTATGGTTGTTAAGGATGGTAAAACCGTCGATAGAGAAAAAGCTATGCTTTTTATTCTCTGTTAAATCGCCACTATTTGATGAGTCTTTCATACTTAATTACCATCGGTTTTTTTTACGAGTCACAAATTTATTAAATCCTTTGTGAAGAGCAATTTCCCATTAAGAAAATTAATTATTTGTTATTTGACAGGAAATAAACTGAAATATTTCAATGTTTGAATTAGTATAGTTAACCGGGTGTTTTAATGTTTATAATTGCAGGCATACTACTTTTGAAACATCAAAATTTTATGAATGAGACGAGTAGCAATTCCAATATCGAAAAGCGAATTAAGCGAATTTTTTGGGCACTGTAACCATTACGAAATCTTTGAAATTGAAAAAGAGATTGTAAGCCGCGAAATGGTGGAGTTACCTTTGGAAATTGATGTTACAGAACTTCCAAAGTGGCTGAAAGAGAAAGGTGTAACCGATGTTATTGCATATAAAGTGAGTAGGAAAATAATTTCGCTGTTTGCATCGAATAAAGTGAATCTGTTTATTGGAGTAGCAAAGAAATCGCCCGAAAGTCTAATCGACGATTATCTTCAGGGAACACTCGAATCGGACAAAAATATAATTGATGAGATTACAAA
>JALUZN010000483.1 GCA_027011835.1 Draconibacterium sp.
AACGAATAATTTTTTTATTAACAATTAATAGTTTTGATTATGAAAATGTTACAGACAAATTTGCACGAGATTGAATCTGCTGCAGAATTGGAGAAAATGTTACAAGAGAACGAAAATGTAATGGTTTGTTGTGGACGAATGGGACCGATGTGTATTCCGGTTTACGACATAATGGAAGAGCTTGAAGAGGAGCGCGAAAACGTAAAGTTTGCAGTAATGGGATTCGACAATCCCGATGCAGCAGTTATTAGAAATGCGCCTGAGTGCCGTGGTTTTATGGGATTACCTTTTACTATGTATTACAAAAATGGTAAAACTGTTGCTGCCACAACAAGCATCCAAAACAGACAACAAATTACCTCTATTTTAGACGAAAAATTTGGTGCATAAATAACCATTCTTTAATTGTCATTCTCGCTAAACAAGAACATCTTACTATTCAAAAGAGGTTTTTAATGGTGTGAGAATGACAATTCTTTTTTAAATCCATAATTCAAAACTTTTATACAATGGACGAAATATTTGATACAATAATAATTGGAGGAGGAGCAGCTGGATTAACTGCGGGAATTTATTCGTCGCGGGCAAAGCTATCGACATTAATTTTAAATGAAGGAGCTGTTGGCGGCCAAATGGTTTTAACCGAAGAAATTGCCAACTATCCCGGTGTGCCGGTTACAAAAGGATATATGCTTGCCAACTCGATGAAACAGCAGGCAAAGAGTTTTGGATGTAAAATAAAATCGAATATAAAAATTACCGAATATTCGTTAGAGGGTGATGTTAAAAAAGTGACTCTGGAAGATGGCAGAACATTTTCGGGTAGAAGTGTAATTCTTGCTCCGGGAGGAAAGCCGCGTCCCCTAAACATAGAGGGCGAAGAGCGGTTTAAGGGAACAGGAATATCGTACTGCGCAACTTGCGACGGTGACTTTTTTACCGGAAAAGAGGTGATTGTTGTGGGGGGTGGAAATTCGGCACTCGAAGAAGCAGTTGCACTGACAAACTTTGCCACCAAGGTTACCATTGTTCATCAGTTCGACCATTTTCAGGCATTTAAGCACGCTGTTGAAGAGGCCAAAAATAATCCGAAAATTGAATTTATCATGGAGTCGGAGTTACGTGGTTTTTATGGTGACGAAACATTGGAAAAAGTTACGATTGAACACCTTCCAACCGGAAAAATTTCGGAAATGAAAACCGACGGAACGTTTATTTTTGTCGGCTATCAACCCAATACTAAAGCGTTTGAATCGATAATTGAATTGAACGAACGTAACGAATTTGTGGTTGACAGCGAAATGAAAACCAACCTAAAAGGCGTTTTTGCTGCCGGCGATTGTGTTGCAAAAAAATACCGCCAGGTTACAACTGCTGTTGCCGACGGAACAATTGCAGCTCTTAGTGCAGCCGAATATTTAAGAAATTAAATCATGAAAGAAAAATTACAGTTTTTCCCGATAACTGCATTTTCTATAATCATGGGGCTTTCGGGACTTGCAATTGTTTTTGCAAAGTTTTACCATATGCAGTGGATGCCAAAGTTGCCTTACGATGTATTGTTGTTTTTTACTTTCGCCCTGTTTATGTTTTTTCTTTTTACTTATGGGCGAAAAATGATGAACCATTTCGATGAAGTAAAAGCCGATTTTAAACATCGAATTCGCATTAACTTTTTTTCTGCCATATCAATATCATTTCTGCTACTGTCTATTGCATTTATGACTTACTGGCCTGTTTTGTCGGTAATTTTATGGTGGATTGGCGTTATTACTCATACTGTAATTATGTTTTACACCATTAGTTTTTGGATACAACATAATTTTGAAATACATGTAATGAATCCGGCGTGGTTTATTCCGGTGGTGGGAAATATTCTGGTTCCGGTTGCCGGTGTTGAATATATGCCAAAGGCATTTTCATTTCTGTTTTTTGCCATTGGATTTTTCTTTTGGATTATACTTTTTTCCATCTTTCTAAACCGGGCAATCTTCCATCATCAATTGCCACAAAAATTTATTCCAACCCTGTTTATATTAATAGCACCACCTGCAATTGGTTTTATTGCCTACATCAGAATCGCTCAAAGTTGGGATGGTTTTGCTGTATTTATGCTTTTTATAGCGTACTTTTTTGTTGTATTACTTCTCTTTTTATTTAAGAGTTTTTATAAACTGAAATTCTTTATTTCATGGTGGGCATTTACATTCCCGTTAATGGCAATTACACTTGCATCGGTTGTGGCTTATCAAATTTCGGCAGAGGTAATGTATAAATATATTGCTTTTGTTTTGTTTGCTATTGCACTGCTTACCGTTGGACTGGTAACATGGAAAACAATAGGGAAAATTCGTGATGGAGAGATTTGTGTAAATGAAGATTAATAATTTTATAAATGTAATGAGATGAAAACTAAAATAGTAGCAGTTGTATTTATTGTGTTTGGATTTATTCTTGGAATTGTTTTTTCGGGAACTGTTTTAAGTATCTCATCGGGCGAAATGCTTGTAAAAGAGTTTAAAAGTCCGTACGATTTTGATAAGACTGTTAAGGTAATGTCGGAACGAATTAATGCTAAAGAGGGTTGGCATGTAACCAATGTTATCGACCAAAACAGAGCGGTTTCGGAAAACGGAGGATTTCCGATTGGCAATTTCAAAATAATTAAATATTGCCACGGAGGTTATTCTGCCGAAATGCTTAAAGACGACAACCGGAAAAAAATTGGCGCAATGATGCCAAAATCGTTCGCGGTGTACGAAAAAGCCGACGGACAAGTTTATGTGTCGACAATGAACGGTGCAATAATAGGTAAGTTATTTGGTGGCGAAACAGAACGAATAATCGAAGAATCGTCGCTCGATATAGAAAGTATTATGCGCTTTATTAATTTAAAATTCACCCTGTTTTAATTGGTTATTTAAATGGTTTAGAAATGATTGGGTTTAGTTTTTAACCAAATAATTGTTTCTTTGTAATCTCAAAAAAAAAAAAAGAATATGGCAAAAGAGGTAGTAAATGTAGAGTGGCTCGATAAAATGGCTTTTAAAGCTGTTGTAAATGGTCACGAGATAGTTATTGATGCAGTAGAAAATGTTGGTGGTGAGAACCGCGGTCCACGGCCGAAACCGTTTATGCTTGCATCGTTGGCCGGTTGCACCGGAATGGATGTGATATCGATTTTAAAGAAAATGAGAGTGGAGCCCGACTATTTTAATGTAGTGGTTGAAGGCGAATTAACCGAAGAACACCCGAAGCATTTTTATAAAATGCACGTTATTTATGAATTCAAAGGAAAAGATCTTCCAATGGAAAAATTAAAGAAAGCAATCTCTCTTTCCGAAGATCGTTATTGCGGAGTTAGCGCAACCTACAAACAGGCAATGGAATTAACTTCTGAAA
>JALUZN010000484.1 GCA_027011835.1 Draconibacterium sp.
GCTAAATCCCGAAAGAAAATATATTATAACATTGATAAGGCAAAATTCAAAAATGACCCAAAATTGTTTGAAAAATTGGAAGGTGAGATTTGGTATTTCAGAACAAAATTTTTGAAATTACAATATCGAGTATTTGCTTTTTGGGATAAAACAAGCAAAATAGACACTCTTGTAATTGCAACGCACGGAATTATTAAGAAAACTCAAAAAACACCTAAGTCAGAAATAGCAAAAGCAGAAAGAATAAGAAAAGAATATTTTAAAAATAAAAATCTTTAGTGATGGGAAAAAAAGGTAAAATGAAGATGATGAGTTTAGACCAGATGAAAGATATGCATCTAGGGAAGAAAGGTACTATTGAAAGAGACGAGTATGAAATGGAGTTGAGGGTTGAGATTTTAGGTGAAATGATAAAGACTGTAAGAAAAGAAAATCATTTGACACAAGAACAACTTGGAAAATTAGTAGGTGTAAATAAGTCTCAAATTTCAAAATTGGAAAGAAACACCAAAAATGTTACAATAGAAACTATTTTAAAAGTTTTCAGAGCATTAAAAACGAATATTAAATTTACCCTTGAGCGGTCAAATGAAAATTTAGAAATAGCATAAAACAGAAACACTAAAAGTTAACAATGTTGAGTATCAAACATTAGACACAAAAGTAGCTACTAAAAAGCTTTAAATAAAAGTGTTTAATACAAAATTCTCGCTTTAATTGTGTGGGGTATTCTTTTAAGCTCTTTTAAAATTATTTTATCCAAACCGCTTTCAATATCAATTATTACATAACCAATGTTCGTGTCGGTTTGTAAAAATTGCGATGCAATATTTATCTTTTTTTCAGTAAAAACAAAGTTAATATCGTTAAGCACACCGGGCATATTTTTATGAATATGCAAAAACCGTTTTTTTGTCTGGTTCGGTTGTAACGAAATTGGCGGAAAATTAACTGTTCCAATTGTAGAACCGTTATCGCTGTAGCGAATTAATTTTTCGCTCACTTCCATTCCAATGTTTTCCTGTGCTTCCGAAGTGCTTCCGCCAATATGCGGCGTTAAAATTACATTGTCGAACTCTTGCAACACCGAGTGAAAAGGTTCGCTGTTCGATGCAGGCTCTTTGGGGAATACATCGGCTGCTCCCCCCGCCAGTTTGCCGTCTTTTAACGCTTTGGCAACAGCATCGTAATCAACAACCGACCCCCGCGAAGCATTAATTAAAAAAGCACCTTTTTTCATCTTTGCTAACTCTTGTGTCGAAATTAATTTTGCCGTTAATTCGGTTTCGGGAACGTGTAGAGTTACTACATCTGCAATTTGAAGAAGTTCGGAAAGCGAGTTGCAGGCAATTGCTTTTCCCAAACTGAGTTTTTTCTCAACATCGTAATAATAAACATTCATCCCCATCGCTTCGGCAAGAATAGAAACCTGCGAGCCAATGTGTCCGTAGCCCACAATTCCGAGGTTTTTCCCTCTCACTTCAAACGAATTACGTGCTGCTTTTAGCCACTCTCCACGATGTGCCGCAGCATTTTTTGCAGGAATCTCGCGCATCAACATCACTGTTTCGGCCACAACAAGTTCGGCCACCGAGCGTGTGTTCGAAAATGGCGCATTAAACACCGGAATTCCTAGTTGTTCGGCCGCCAGCAAGTCCACCTGATTTGTTCCAATACTAAAACATCCCACGGCAAACAATTTTTTTGCTTTTTTCAGAACTCGTTTTGTAAGTTGTGTTCGCGAGCGAATTCCAATAATATGAACATCTTTAATCTCTTGCTCCAAAACATCTTCATCGAGGGCTGTTTTTACATATTTTATGTTGGTGTAACCGGCTTCATTAAAAGCTCGTACGGCAGATTCGTGAATTCCTTCAAGCAATAAAACACGAATTTTATTTTTATCGAGAGAGAATTTTTTGACCATTTTTTTTGTAAAAATAGAAACCATTATCTTATCCTGAACAAAAAAGTGAGAATTGTTTTCAATTATTAATAAAACAGCCATAAATTTAAGAGAGATACTCCATTGAGATTAAAAATATTATTGTAATTTTCTGAAAATTAGCTAAACGCTTTTCAAGAATAAAATTTAATCTGATGAAGAAATACATCCTTTCTCTCGACGCAGGTACCACAAGTAACAGAGCCATTCTTTTTAACCATTCAGGAGAAATTGTAAATCTGGCACAACAAGAGTTTCAACAAATCTATCCGCAAGCCGGCTGGGTTGAGCACAATCCCGAAACCATTTGGGAAACGCAATTGCAAGTTATTCGTGAAGTGATGAGCAAAGAGGGAATTTTGCCAACACAGATTTCGGGAATAGGAATTACTAACCAACGCGAAACGACCATAATTTGGAACCGGGAAACAGGCAAGCCAATTTCTAATGCCATTGTTTGGCAAGACCGGCGAACTGCCAATTTTTGCGACGAACTAAAAGCTCGCGGTTTAGAAAAAACTTTTACCGAAAAAACAGGATTAATTATTGATGCCTACTTTTCGGGAACTAAAATAAAATGGATTCTCGACCATATTGAGGGAGCACGCAAATTGGCAAACGAAGGGAAACTTGCATTTGGCACTGTAGACAGCTGGCTAATTTGGAAACTAACAGGAGGGAAATTACACATTACCGACGTAACCAATGCAAGCCGAACACTCCTGTTCAACATTAATACTCTTGAATGGGACAGGGAATTAATGGAATATCTCGATATTCCGGAAGAAATTTTACCCAAAGTAAAATCGTGCAGCGAGATTTACGGAACCACAAAAAAAGAGTTGTTCGGAGAAGAGATAAAAATAGCAGGAATAGCCGGCGACCAGCAGGCAGCACTTTTCGGACAGATGTGCATTGAAAAGGGAATGGTGAAAAACACCTATGGAACCGGCTGTTTTGTAATGATGAACACCGGAGAAAAACCGATTATTTCGAAAAATAAGTTGTTAGCCACCATTGGCTGGCAAATCGATAATAAAACCACTTATGCACTCGAAGGAAGTATTTTTATTGGTGGTGCCGTGGTACAGTGGCTGCGCGACCAGTTGGGAATAATTAAGTCGGCTTCTGAAATTGAAACATTGGCAAACACAGTAAAAAATAATGGTGGCGTATCGTTTGTTCAGGGGTTTGTGGGGCTGGGTGCGCCGCATTGGGACCAATATGCAACAGGAACAATTATTGGATTAACCCGTGGAACAGGGAAAGCTCACATTGCCCGTGCTGCACTCGAAGCCATTGCATTCCGCTCGATGGAGGTAATTGAAACAATGGTAAAAGATTCGGAAATTGAACTGAATGAGCTACGTGTCGACGGTGGCGCATCGTTAAATAATTTACTTATGCAAATACAGGCAAATTCAATAAATACGAAAGTAGTTCGGCCAACAGTTACCGAAACAACTGCTCTCGGTGCTGCCTATTTTGCCGGATTAGCAACCGGTTTCTGGAATAATATCGACGAAATAAAAAACCAGTGGCAGGCGAATCGGATTTTTAATGCTGAAAATGATTTAACCGAAACCCGGGAAACAATTTTGCAATGGCAACGCGCCATTGAAAGAAGCAAAAACTGGAACAAAGAATAAATACTATCCTGAAAATATAAGTTGTATAAAGAAAAAATTGAAACAGGGAGCAATATGTAAAACAGTTCAACTCTGAATTAATTATAAAAACAGAAAACTTTGCATTTCAAAATGCATTGTATCAACAAACGTGTATGGCCTATGAATCGGAATTCAGTTTTAAAAAAAGTTAAGAAAAAGACAAAAGAGTGGGACATTGTAATTATTGGCGGCGGTGCAACCGGTTTAGGGTGCGCTGTTGATGCAGCTTCGCGCGGATATAAAACGCTTCTGCTCGAACAGTCCGATTTTGCAAAAGGAACATCGAGCCGTAGCACAAAATTGGTACACGGCGGTGTACGTTACCTTCAGCAGGGCGATATATCGCTTGTTTTCGAAGCGCTGAACGAGCGAGGACTAATGTTTAAAAATGCTCCTCATTTAGTTTCCAATCAGTCGTTTATAATTCCAACGTACGAGTGGTGGGGAGGACCGTTTTATACGGTAGGATTAAAAGTTTACGATTTTATGGCCGGAAAACTCGGGCTTGGCCCGTCGAATATGCTTTCGCGCGAGGAGGCAATTCATGCACTTCCAACCATTGAAACCGACGGATTAAAAGGTGGAGTTATTTATCAGGACGGGCAGTTCGACGATTCGAGAATGGCAATTAGTCTGGCACAAACGGCTGTTGATTATGGCGCATCGGTACTCAATTATTGTAAGGTTACAGAATTAATAAAAGAGGGAGAACTAATTTGCGGGGTGGTTGCAGTAGATCAGGAAACCGGAGAGAAATATAAGATAAAATCGAAAACTGTAATTAATGCCACCGGTGTTTTTGCCGACAGTATTATTAAAATGGACGAACCCGTAAAAAGTGATATTATCGTTCCGAGTCAGGGAGTTCACCTTATTTTAAATAAAGAATTTTTACCCAACGACTTTGCAATTATGGTTCCACACACTTCCGACGGCCGGGTTATGTTTGCTGTTCCCTGGCACAGCCACGTTGTGGTGGGCACTACCGATACACTGGTCGAAAATCCATCGCTCGAACCAACTGCGTTAGATTCGGAGGTAGATTTCCTTCTTGAAACTGCCGGGAAATATCTTGTAAAACAGCCCACGCGAAAAGATGTATTGAGTGTGTTTGCAGGACTACGACCATTGGCAAAATCGGAAGATGACGGAAAAAAGACAAAGGAGATTTCGCGCGGCCATAAAATTATTATTTCAATAACCGGACTAATTACAGTTATTGGAGGTAAGTGGACCACCTACCGGAAGATGGCAGAAGACACCATTGAAAAAGCAATTATGCTGGGGGGATTACCCGAACGCGACTGCATTACCAAACACTTGCCTATTCACGGTTTCAGAATGGATGTTAATCCGCACACCGACCTTTTTGCTGTTTATGGAATTGATAAAGAAGAGGTAATTGCGCTGGGCGACGAAGAGAAACAGTTATCGGGTTTGTTAAGCAAAAAACTTCATATTTATAAATCGCAGGTTGCCTGGGCGGTACGAAAAGAGATGGCCCGAACGGTTGAAGATGTTTTGGCTCGCCGTATTCGTGGGCTTTTTCTCGATGCACGCGAAAGCATACGAATAGCACCGGAAGTTGCCGAGATTATGGCCGAAGAACTAGGCAAACCCAACAAATGGAAAACCGAGCAGGTTAAAGCATTTAAAGCGTTGGCAAAAAATTATTTCTTTGCCGACGAATAGATAAATCAATTTCAATAACAAAACAACAGATTATGACAGAGCTGTTTGGCGAATTTTTAGGAACATTTATTTTAATTCTACTGGGTAACGGTGTGGTTGCCAATGTAAATTTAGAGAAAACGTACAGTAAAGGTGGCGGATGGATTGTAATTACTGCCGGTTGGGGAATGGCTGTATTTGTCGCTGTTTTGGCCACTGCCGACCTAAGCGGTGCCCATTTAAATCCGGCGGTTACAATTGGAGTGGCAGTTGCCGGACTGTTCGATTGGATAAAAGTTATTCCGTTTATTATTGCTCAAATTTTGGGGGCAATGGCAGGGTCAGCAACTGTTTATCTGTTTTTTCGTAACCATTTTGCCATTACCGAAACTGCCGGGGTAAAAAAAGCTTGTTTTTGTACAGCGCCGGCCATTCGTAATTTCCGGAATAATTTTTTCTCGGAAGTTGTGGGCACATTTATATTAATCTTTGCAGTACTGATGATTTCGCTCCCTCAATTAGAGTACCATAGTTTGGGTAGCACAAAAGTGGGGCTTGGTTCGCTCGGAGCACTTCCTGTTTCGCTTGTGGTTTTTTCAATTGGAATGAGTTTGGGAGGAACAACCGGCTATGCAATTAATCCTGCCCGCGATTTGGGACCGAGAATCGTTCACTGGTGGCTTCCTTTAAAAAAGAAAGACAACACCGACTGGCAGTATGCCTGGATTCCTGTTTTGGGGCCAATTACCGGTGCAGTTATTGCCGCGCTGAGTTACCTTCTTATTTTGAAATTCAGTTGAGCTAACTTAACTTTTCGGTCAAACGTAGAATCTCCCATTTAGGCGAAACATTTTCGTATAAGATACGATAAACAGCCTCCGAAATTGGCATATTAACATTGTATTTTTTATTTATCTCATAAATCGATTGGGCGGCAAAATAACCTTCTGCAATCATATTCATCTCTAACCTTACAGTTTGTACCGAATATCCTTTCCCAATCATTGTCCCAAACATCCTGTTCCGGCTAAATTGCGAATAGGCAGTAACCAGCAGGTCGCCCAAATAGGTAGAACTTTTTATGTCGCGTGTAATGGGGCGCACCGTATCGACAAAACGTTTAATCTCCTGAATGGCATTTGCAATCAGCACAGCCTGAAAATTATCGCCGTAGCGCAATCCGTGCGAAATACCACTTGCAATGGCAATAATATTTTTAATTACCGAAGCATATTCGGTGCCCCAAATATCGTCGGAAATGGTTGTAGCTATGTAATCGCTTTTTATAAGCGCGGCAAAACTTTCGGCTTTCGCTTCGTCGAGACTTGCAATGGTTAAGTACGACAACCGTTCAAGCGCAACCTCCTCGGCGTGACTCGGCCCGGCAATAATTCCCATATTCTCGAGCGGTACATTAAAAACCTGATTCAGGTACTCAACCACCAGCAATTTTTTGTCGGAAACCATTCCTTTAATAC
This sequence comes from Draconibacterium sp., assembly GCA_027011835.1. Classification (GTDB taxonomy): domain Bacteria; phylum Bacteroidota; class Bacteroidia; order Bacteroidales; family Prolixibacteraceae; genus Draconibacterium. Next base: position 6,765 of record JALUZN010000484.1, read on the forward strand.
CGGACAAAACATACTTTTTGCTGATGTCGGTTTTTAAATCTTTTAAAACAACCGGCAAATAGGCCGATGGAACTACCAAAACAAGAATATCGGAATCTTCAATAATTTTGTTGATGTCGGTATAAAAACTAATTCTACTGGTGTCGAATTCAATACTTCGTAAATAGCGCGGATTATGGCTAAACTTTTCGAATTGCTCAACCGTCTCAGGTTTCCTGAAAAACCAGTTGATATGGCTAACATTTTCAAGTAACATTTTCGATACTGCTGTTGCCCAGCTTCCACTACCAATTACTGCTACCTTGTTTGTTTTTATATTCATATCAAATATTTCGATTCGTAAAATTAGAAAGTTTTTTTGGTTTACTACGAAAAATTTAATCGGGTTGTAACCAAAATGTAATATCTCCGGCAATTTTGAGAATAGAAAAGATAGCGTTACCTTTATTTCTCAAGTCTCCTTTTTCGGGAATAGTTTAATTATTGATTAAAAATTTAGAGATGAAAAAAGTTTTAAAAATTACTGCGTTTATTATAATTGTTTTGGTTATAGGTATTTTAGGATACTCGTACATCAGTTTCAACTCGTATGCCCCGGCCGACCCCGAGGTTCAGGTTGATGAAAATGTGCAGCACTATTTTCATAATTCGTATGTAGAAAGCCGAAAAGCTTTCTTGGCGGAGGCAAAAAAAATAGAAGCTAAATTCGATAGTGTTCAAATTTTCTCGCGAAAAGTACCAAGCAGAATCGATACCAACTTAACCATCGACTTCTGTTATATTCCTGCACAGGGAAAGACCGATAAACTACTGATTATTACCTCGGGAACACACGGTGTTGAAGGCTACGTAGGCAGTGCCGTTCAGCAAATGTTAATGAGCGAAATTCTGACACCCGAGAAAGTTGATAACGTTGGCATTTTACTGGTTCACAGTGTAAATCCATTCGGGTTTAAATACATTAGGCGGGTAACCGAAAACAATGTCGATTTTAATCGAAATTGCGATATAAATAAGTCGCTATTCTTGTCGAAAAACGAAGGATACGGTAAACTTATTGGGATGTTGAATCCGACGGGGAAAGTAAATGCAGGCAGCATTAAAAATAAATTTTTTATGTTGGTTGCCATTAACCAGCTTCTGAAAAAGTCGATGGCAAGTTTACGGCAGGCTGTTTTGCAAGGGCAGTATAAATATAAAAACGGGCTCTATTTTGGCGGGTTCAGTTTCGAACCTCAACTGGCAATTTTAGGCAACGTTTTTAAAACTATTTCTACCGATTATTCAACCGTTTTTAATATCGACTTACACACCGGTTACGGAGCAAGAGGAGTAGCCCATCTGTTTCCCAATCCGATTGACGATAAGAAAATAAAATCGGGCCTCGAAACCATTTTTAAAGGTTATGAAATTAACTGGGGCGACTCGGACGATTTCTATATTATTAACGGCTCGTTTACCGATTACATTGGCAAGTTGTTAAACGACAAAACGTACTTCCCGATGGTGCTCGAATATGGCACTCTAAATTCGCAATCAACGGTGGGTTCTATCAAATCTATTCATAATATGATTCTCGAAAATCAGGGATTTCATTACGGATATAAAAGTTCATCCGACAGCATTAAAGTGATGCAATCTTTTATAGAGATGTACAATCCATCGTCGGAAAAGTGGCGTACAAAAATAATAAACGACTCTAAAATTCTTTTCAGAAAAACATTAAAGAATTATGCCGATTTGAAAACAAATTGAGGTGACTACTCAACAGAACTAATCAACTTAGCGTTCATAGTTCCATCCTTTCCCCCAAAGATATTTCTATAACAAGTCTGGGATATAAAGCTGCAAGAAACTATAAAACCAGCACCTTATCTCAGTTTAATTATTTGCCCCGGAACGGGTTGCTGTCCCGGTTTCATACGATTTCGGCGGTACAGTTTCTTTAACTTTATTCCATAAAGTTGCGAAATATAGTGCATGGTATCGCCTTTTTCTACCCGGTGTGTCGGCTGGTCTTTCGATGCTCTGCTTTTTTTATGCTGAATATAAACCACCTCATTTTCGCGCGGGCAATAACCGGCATGTTGGTCGTTGTATTTATATATTTCCCAGGCGTTTAAATCGAGTTCCTGAGCAATTATTTCGTACGTATCGCCTTTTTTTGCCACCACCGATTTTACCCCGTTTCGTTTTTTTGTTTCGTGCGACTGGAAAGGCGAAATAGTAAGTGTATTCGACATTCCTTCCCCTAAATCGTTTTGCTCCGAAGCCATTAACTCGTCGTAGCTAATCCGGTAATCGAGGCGATACAGTTTATAGGTTTCAATAATATGAATCAGTCGTTTTGCATAGGTTTTCGAAGTTGCGTAACCCGCTTTTTTTAATCCGTGTGCCCACCCTTTGTAGTCGGTTATTTTTAGTTTGAAAAGCGATGCATAACGTGGATTATTCATTAAAAAATTGGTGTGGTCGATGTACGAATCTTCCACGGTTTTATATTTTCTAAAACATTCGTGTTTTGCATCGTCGTCGTAATATACTTTTTTACCTTTCCACCCTCTTTTGCACTTTATTCCAAAATGGTTGTTCGATTTTTTTGCCAATTCGCTATTTCCATCGGCACTTTCGAGGCAGGCCTGCGCCATTGTAATACTTGCCGGAATACCACTTCGCTTCATCTCCTCAATGGCAAGAAGCTGGTAGCGATGAATGTAATCGATTCGCAACATTTGCGAAAACGAAAAAAATGAGGAAAAAATTAGAATAACCAACAGTATAAATTGTTTCATAATTTTATTTTCTGAATCGGGTTCAAAAGTAGACAGTTTACAGTTTTATAAAATGATTTTAAACTATTTTTATAAACAATGTAACGTGAATTGCAGCATATTTAGGCTCTGCTGAAAAACGATTAAACACATATCATACAGCCAGAAACCCTATTGGGCACTTTTAAAAGTGCAAGCTTTTTGTTTTGTTATATTAAAAATGCTTGCATTTATTTATTCTATGTTTCGAATATTTTAACAGCTCAGCTGTACGCCATATTTGTACCTTATTCAGTTTGAGGTATTTACATACATCTGCACTTCACAAAATCCAAATCTGACGCACATCTGAGCTTTTCAGCAGACCCTATTTAGGCTAATTGGAATAAAGTTGTAAATTTGAACAAAAACAAAAGCTATGCATAAGAAAGAGTTAACCATTGTTGTCTTGGAGTTTAATTCTGTTTCGGAATTGGCGGAAGCCGACCGTGAGCTGGTTTTTGCAGCCCGCGAAGCTTCGGAGAATGCGTATGCTCCCTATTCAGGATTTCGTGTTGGTGCTGCGTTACTTCTAGAGAACGGAGTTGTTGTAAAAGGGAACAACCAGGAAAATGCCGATTTTACCGACGGACTTTGTGCCGAGCGTGTTGCCCTTTTTTATGCCAATGCAAATTATCCTCAAGAAAAAGTGGTAGCAATGGCCATTTCTGCCAGTAATTCCAACGGGCTGCTTGTTCAGCCTGCCCAACCGTGTGGTTCGTGCCGCCAGGCATTGGTTGAAACCGAAACCCGTTTCCGCCATCCAATTCGGTTGATTTTAGATTCAGCTTCAAAAATTATGGTTGTGGAAAAAGCAGAGAGTTTGCTCCCTTTTGCATTTAAACCGGACTCACTGGAGTAAAACGCTGGTTTTTAAACATTTTTAAAAATTCGTTCCATACTACATCGTCGGGAGGGTTGGCAACAACAACCAGAGGAGTTTTTCGTACCGGATGAATTAACTCAATTTTCCGGGCGTGCAGATGAATTCCTTTATCGCGATTCGAACGGGGAAATCCATATTTCAAATCGCCTTTAATATGCAATCCTATTTCGCGTAACTGCACTCTAATTTGGTGGTGACGGCCCGTATTCAACTCAATCTCAAGCAGATGATAACGATCGATACTGGCCACGTGCCGATAGGTTAAGCTGGCAAATTTTGCCCCTTTGCGTTTTTCGTCAACCACATAACTCCGGTTTTGCGCTTCGTTTTTTAACAGGTAATTTTCAAGTGTATCCTGAAATTTCGGTGGCCGTTTATCAACAACCGCCCAGTACGTTTTTTTTACTTCGCCTCGCGTTTGAAAAAGCTTATTTAGCCGGGGAAGAACTTTCCCTGTTTTTGCCAGAATAACAAGTCCGCTGGTAGGGCGGTCGAGTCGATGTGGCAGTCCGAGGAATACATTACCGGGTTTGTTGTATTTTTTTTTCAAATAAAGCTTAACCACATCAAGCAGTGTTTCGTCGCCGGTTTTGTCACCCTGTACCATTTCGCCGCACGCTTTATTTATCGCAATAATATGGTTGTCTTCGTAAATTACTTTCACCGGTTATTTTTCATTTTTTTAAAAATATTGAACTTTTTGAAGCTGAAACGTTAAACTATATTTTATCCCACTCTTGCGGGCATCTCCTTCAAAGAGAGAAAAAGACAACCTTAAATCAGGCAGTTAATACTGTTCCTTTTCATTTGGGAAGTCCGACGATTTCACATCGTTAATATAGTTACCAACAGCGCCTTTAATTTCGGCGGCAAGATTATGGTAGCGACGTAAAAAGCGCGGTGAAAACTGCTGTGTAATTCCAAGCATATCGTGAATTACAAGTACTTGCCCGTCAACTCCGCCACCGGCGCCAATCCCTATTACCGGAATTTTCACCTCTCCGGCAACTCGTTTCCCAAGTTGTGCAGGTATCTTTTCGAGAACAATTGCAAAGCAGCCTGCCTGCTCAAGCATTTTTGCGTCGTCGATTAGTTTTTTCTCCTCGGCCTCTTCTTTGGCACGAACGGCATAAGTTCCAAATTTATGAATTGATTGCGGCATAAGTCCGAGGTGCCCCATCACCGGTATTCCTGCCGATAAAATACGTTGAACCGATTTTATTACTTCCGAGCCACCTTCAAGTTTTACCGAGTCGGCAGCAGTCTCTTTCATTATTCGAATGGCAGAATTTAATGCTTTTCGTGAATTGCCCTGATACGTACCAAAAGGTAAATCGACAACAACCAAAGCACGTTGAACCGCTTTTACAACCGATGCACCGTGGTAAATCATCTGATCGAGTGTGATGGGTAACGTAGTTTGATTCCCGGCCATAACATTCGATGCCGAATCGCCAACTAAAATTACGTCAACACCGGCTTCGTCAACCAGTTGTGCCATACTAAAATCGTATGATGTTAACATCGAAATCTTTTCACCACGCAGCTTCATTTCCGATAAACGGGCTGTGGTAACTTTCCTTATCTCTTTATGAACAGACATTAATTTTTGTTTTATTGTGATGCAAACTTAGGCAAAGCATTTGTTCTGCACAAACCTTTCTTCCCGGTTCATAACAATTCGTGCTTAAAATTCGTTTACTTTGACAAAATAAAAATTGGAATTTAACTATGAGAAATTTTGCAATTAAACCCTTCTCTTTAACGCTCTGTTTTCTTGTCCTTTCGTTTATTGTTTCGGCGCAAACAGAACAAAAAAACTCTGACTACCTGACCTTTAAAAAGAGAGAACTAAACTCGGGAATACGTTTTGGCGCAAACAAAGAGCGGGAAGAGCTTCGCACCGACGAGTCGCGCTACAACGAGGAGTTAACCACCGGAACAGCATCTTTTCAGGTTGCAAACAACTATGTGCGTTTTGCCGATTTTGTACAAGAGGAGTTGAATCTTAATTTTGAGGCAGGTCTCCTTTCAGGTTTTGGCAACTGGCTAGACAGTACATCGATAGAGAACAGGAGTGCCGACCAAAAGCTGTTTGGAGTACGAATGTCGGGGGCAATAGATTATTGGAACCGTTTCTATTACAATTCAAAAAACTATACACTAGTTAAAATAAACGGCTGGGGGCGTTACGACTGGTTTAAACAGAACTCACAAGGAACGGCAATCGATTCTATTGGAGTAGAAACCGGCTTTGATGAACGTTCATCAGAAATAAAATTCAGATATGGTTTTGAAGCAAAAGCAGGTTGGGGCCGCGGACGATTAGAACCGATGAACAACTATATGCTGGCACAATACATTTTAGAGAAATACTTTACGGGGCGTAACTTTTCGACTATTGAAATCAGACGGTTGGCCACTAAAATTGCTGAGATAAAAAGCAAAAGAAACATTAAAACAGGATATAAACATGAATTTGAAACCGAGCAGATTCTGACTTTTCTAAACGAAAAAATGATGTTAACCTCAGTTGAAAATATTGATAAAGAGTGGGAAATGGGTGAATTCTATCCCCGATTAAACGGCAGTAGAGTTGAGGGTGGCCCATTTTTTAAATATTATAACCGCGAACCCGATTTTGTTTACGGGGGTTTTATTCAATACAATAATTCGAAATACCGTAACTTAAAATGGAATCGTAATTTTAGTGCCAACGCAAGTTATAACGGATATAAAAGAGACGACTGGATATCGGGCGAAATAAATATCGGGTGGTCGTACTTCCCCGATTTAAAACGACAATTCGATTTTGGGGTTAAATATGTTCCGGGGGTAATCATCAGAAACAGTTCGAATACGGCAGATTTTTATCAGGGAGCTGTTCCGTATGTTGGTTGTTTTTCGCAGATATCCCGAAAAGCACGGGTAAACTTTTCTATTGCTTATCGTATCTCTTCCGATGAAAAGATTATGTTTCCCGGACCCGAATTTTCTTTGGCAATATACCGAAGCAGGTATTAAAGGGGAGAAAATATGGAACCCCGAGAAATTTAATTAAACCCGTAAAAATATTTTTTTCCTGTACATAAAATAAAGAAGCAACCAAACAACTGTAAGTGCTCCAACGGCAATAATCAGCTCGCCTGATTTGCCCAATGGTTTGGCTATCCAACCAACAAAAAAACCGGCAAGGTCATAGATATCAATAATCTTGCGAAACAGATAAACAAAAATTGAATTCATACCAATTACGCGAAAGTAAAAAGCCCATTTTTGGAATTTCCAGTGGTCGATTATAAGATAAAAAAGAGCAAGTAAAATAAAGCTAATTCCTCCGGCAAGCATATTAAAAGTCGATGTCCAGACTCTTTTAATAATCGGATAAAACGATGAAAACAGAAGTGCCAGAATAATTAATCCAACTCCTGTTGCTACCAAATATCCTATTTTTTGCCAGTCGGTTGTTTTCCTCCGTCGTAAAATATTTCCGGCAATGGTTCCCAACAATGTAATTCCGGTTGCCGAAAGGCTGCATAAAATTCCTTCGGGGTCGTAGGTAGTTTCATATAATCTACCCGGCAAAAATAGTTGGTCGATAAAACTATTTATCGAGCCCGTTTTATCTAAAACACCTGCACCGAATCCTGGCACAGGAACGAGTAGTTGCAATACTCCATATCCGACAAGAATACCGACAACCCAAATTATCCGGCTGCGAAACGATTCGAAATAGATAACAATTAACGAGGCAAAAAAGTATCCAATACCAATTTGGGCCAAAACACTTGCCATTCGGGCATCTGCAAAACCATTCTGAAAGACACCATTATAGAGTAAACCCAAAATAATTAACAGAACCATTCTTTTAAAAACTTTCCAGAATAGGTTTTTCTTGGGAACATTTTTTTCGAGTTTACCTTTAACTGAAAATGTAATGGCCACTCCCGAAATAAACATAAACAATGGAAAAATCAAATCTTCGAAATGAAAACCGGCCCAGGGAGCATGTTCCATCTGTGTTTCGAGCCAGGTTGCACCGGCCATTCTCGAAAGTAAAACGACCAGATAACCACCTCCCGTAATCCAAAACATATCAAATCCCCGGAGTACATCTAACGAATACAAACGTTGCTGGGGCTGGCTTTGTAACGATTTTTTTGCCATTTAATTTAGGTTTAATTGAAATGAAAATTAAAAGTTTATTTTTTAAAAGAGGGCCAAAGGTAATAATTTGAATATTTCTCGCAAAAACTATCTCGTTTCTGTCTTTTTGTCACCGCTTTTGACAGATTTTTAGCCACAACGAAATAAACTCGTGCCAGTTTTGCACTGAAATTTCAATTAATTCCAATGGCATAATCATTGATAAAAGCAAGTCGTAAATTTTTATGAAATAACAATTAAAATATATAACAATGGGAAAAATTATTGGAATTGATTTAGGAACCACAAATTCGTGTGTTGCTGTAATGGAGGGTAACGAACCTGTCGTTATTCCTAACAGCGAAGGAAAAAGAACAACTCCTTCAATTGTTGCATTTGTTGAGAATGGCGAACGTAAAATTGGCGATCCTGCCAAACGTCAGGCAATTACAAATCCAACAAAAACCATATCGTCGATTAAACGTTTTATGGGCGAAACTTTCGACCAGGTATCGAAAGAAGTTAAGCGCGTTCCATACAAAGTTATAAAAGGCGATAACAACACTCCACGTGTTGAGATTGACGATCGTAAATATTCGCCGCAAGAAATCTCAGCTATGACACTTCAGAAAATGAAGAAAACTGCTGAAGATTATCTTGGACAGGAAGTTACTGAGGCAGTAATTACCGTTCCGGCATATTTTAGCGATTCGCAACGTCAGGCCACAAAAGAAGCCGGTGAAATTGCAGGATTAAATGTTCGCAGAATTATTAACGAACCTACTGCTGCATCGCTTGCATACGGTATGGACAAAATGGACAAGGACATGAAGATTGCCGTGTTCGACCTTGGTGGCGGTACATTCGACATCTCTATTCTTGAATTGGGTGACGGAGTTTTCGAGGTAAAATCAACCGATGGAGATACACACCTCGGCGGAGACGATTTCGACCAGGTACTTATCGACTGGTTAGCCGATGAATTTAAGAAAGATGAAGGTATCGATTTAAGAAAAGACCCGATGGCTTTGCAACGCTTAAAAGAGGCTGCCGAAAAAGCAAAAATCGAGTTATCGAGTTCGTCGCAAACCGAAGTAAATCTGCCATATATTATGCCGGTTGACGGAATACCAAAACACTTGGTAAAAACCTTAACCCGTTCGAAATTTGAGCAGTTGGCCGACAAATTAATAAATGCCACAATTGAACCTTGTAAAAAAGCATTGAAAAATGCAGGTCTTTCGGCAAGCGATGTAGACGAGGTAATTTTGGTAGGAGGATCGACACGTATTCCTGCTATTCAGGAAAAAGTTAAAAATTTCTTCGGAAAAGAGCCTTCGAAAGGAGTAAACCCCGACGAGGTTGTTGCAATTGGTGCAGCCATTCAGGGTGGAGTTTTAACCGGAGAAGTAAAAGACGTTCTACTGTTGGATGTTACTCCGCTGTCGTTGGGAATTGAAACAATGGGTGGCGTAATGACAAAACTAATTGAGGCAAATACAACCATTCCGACAAAAAAATCGGAGTCGTTTACTACTGCTGCCGACAATCAACCATCAGTTGAGATTCATGTTTTGCAGGGCGAGCGTCCAATTGCCTCAGGAAACAAAACAATTGGTCGTTTCCATTTAGATGGTATTCCGCCGGCACCACGTGGAGTTCCACAAATTGAAGTAACTTTCGATATTGATGCAAACGGTATTTTGCATGTAAGTGCAAAAGATAAAGCAACCGGAAAATCGCAATCAATTCGTATTGAAGCTTCATCGGGTTTGTCGGAAGAGGAAATTAACAAAATGAAAGCCGAGGCCGAAGCAAATGCCGAAGCCGACAAGCAGGCAAAAGAGACTGCCGATAAAATTAATCAGGCTGACAGTTTGATTTTCCAAACAGAAAAACAGTTGAAAGAGTTTGGCGACAAATTGCCTGCCGACAAAAAACAGCCGATTGAAGATGCATTGAAAAAACTAAAAGATGCACATGAAAGTAAAGATTTGGCTGCTATTGATTCTGCAATGGCAGAGTTAAATACAGTATTCCAGGCTGCTTCGCAAGAGATGTACAACGCTTCGCAAGCCGAAGGAGGAGCAACTCAGGAACCGCAAGCCGGTACAGGAGAACAGCCTACCGACGACGGAGAAGTTACCGACGTTGATTTCGAAGAGGTAAAATAATAGATAGTATTGGGTAGTTTACCCCGATACTTAGAGAATAAAAAGCTCTGCCAAAATTGGCAGAGCTTTTTTTTATCAATTCAACTTTCAGGTTGATGGGGCAATTTAAAACTTAATAAAACGACTTTTCTTCTTCCGGAGGTCATACTCTTTAGTTTGATCAGAGGCGTATACAGAAATCCTGTTCACAGCGATGGCCTCGGTCGGTGAGCCGGAAAACAAGTGATAACGACGTTAAAAAATTACTGTTGTTTGAGGAGGTTACGACGAGTTCAGTAATTTTAGTCGTTATTGCGTAGCTTTTCCGAGTGAAGCGAACGCAGCCTTGGTTTTTTTGTTTACTTTTTGGACTAAGCCAAAAAGTAAAATCCGCCCGATAGGGCAAAAGTA
>JALUZN010000485.1 GCA_027011835.1 Draconibacterium sp.
CGAGGAGAGAGATGCTGTTGTTTCGCTGGCAAAACAGTCGACACACCCGTTGAGCAATGCTGTTTCGAAATTTTATAAAGATGTAAATTATACTGCTCCCGACCATTTTGTTGAAGTTCTGGGGCGGGGTGTTTTCGGGAAAGTGAATGGATTGAATATCCGTCTTGGTGCAGAAGAGTATGTAACGAATAAAACAACCTGTAGTAAACAAAAAGCTTCGGTTGTTTATGTGTCTATTAACGATAAAACGAAAGGGTTTTATACTGTTAGCAATCAGTACAGGAAAGGTTTTGAGGAGGTTATTCGGACGTTAAAAAAGCAGTTTAAAGTTTATTTATTAACCGGCGACAACAATGGAGAGGAGGAGCATTTGTTAAATTATTTTGAAAAGCAAAATATGCAGTTCAATCAAAAACCGGGCGATAAAGCAGAGTTTGTAAAGCAGTTGCAAGAGCGGGGCGAAACGGTTTTAATGACCGGCGACGGGTTAAACGATGCGGGAGCTTTAATGCAAGCCGATGTAGCGCTTACAATTGCCGATAAAGTGTACCATTTCTCGCCGGCAAGCGATGCCGTTCTCGAAGCTGAAAAGTTTAGTCAACTTGCTAAATTTGTGCATTTTACAAAAACATCACTCAAAATTGTAAAGGTTAGCTTTTTTATCTCTTTTCTCTATAATGTAATTGGAATATCGTTCGCAATTTCCGGAAATTTATCGCCAATTGTGGCTGCTATTTTAATGCCAATCAGTTCGGTGTCGGTGGTCGCTTTTGCCACTTTTGTTACCCGGTTTGCCGGGCGAATAAAACTGTCTTGATGTACATCGTCCGTCCCTTAAAAGGGACGGCAAAGGATATTTCTGCACGATCAAAAATTGATTATACAAATATCCTTTGCCGTTGGCTTTAACCAACGGATTTATGGAATGCCAAAACCAATTGGGCTTCAGCCCTGAATAATTTATTCCAAAAAAATATGATTTTGATAGGTTTAAGGGCCCGGAGACTGGTTTAATCTTGGTGTCCGTCCCTTGAAAGGGACGGCAAAGGATATTCTTACTCCGACTCTAGAAATCATTCACGGTGTGAATTGTAAATTAAAAGCAGAAAAAATAATAACAACCCCGCAATTTGCAAGAAATCACGCCGTGAATTTTTACATTTATCCTTTGCCGTTGGCTTTAGCCAACGGATTATTGGTTAGCAAAAAGCTCCTCTTTTAAAAACCGGGCGGTAAACGATTTTTTGTTTTTAGTTATCTCTTCCGGAGTGCCGGTGCAAAGAATTTCCCCACCGTTTTTCCCGCCTTCCGGACCAATGTCGATAATGTGGTCGGCCACTTTTATAACATCGAGATTATGTTCAATTACAATAACCGTATTTCCTTTTTCAACAAGTTTGTTTAGCATTTCCAACAAAACACGAATGTCTTCGAAGTGAAGGCCGGTAGTAGGTTCGTCTAAAATGTAAACGGTTTGCCCGGTGTCGCGCTTTGCCAGTTCTGCCGCCAGTTTAACCCGCTGCGACTCGCCTCCCGATAACGTTGTCGATGATTGGCCAAGTGTAATGTACCCCAACCCGACATCTTTTAATGTTTTTAGTTTTGTTGCAATCGACGGAATATTCTCGAAAAAATCGACCCCGCTGTTGATGGTCATATTCAGTACATCTGAAATCGATTTTCCTTTGTACCGCACTTCCAGTGTTTCGCGGTTGTAGCGTTTCCCGTTGCATTTGTCGCAATGTACATAAACATCGGGGAGGAAATTCATCTCAATGAGTTTTAGCCCGCCCCCCTGACACGCTTCGCAGCGGCCACCTTTTACGTTAAACGAAAACCGGCCGGGTTTGTAGCCCCGTATTTTTGCTTCGGGTAACTGGGCAAACAAACTGCGGATATCGGAAAAAATATTGGTGTAAGTTACCGGGTTCGAGCGCGGTGTACGTCCAATTGGCGACTGGTCGACACGGATTACTTTATCGATAAATTCTAACCCTTTTACCGATTTGTAAGGCAGCGGATCTTTAAGCGATTTGTAAAAATGCTGACTTAATACGGGTTGCAGAGTTTCGTTTATCAACGTCGATTTTCCACTTCCCGAAACACCGGTTACACAAATAAATCTTCCGAGAGGAATTTTTAGATTAACCGATTTCAGATTGTTTCCGGTGCATCCCTTTAATTCGAGGAAATTGGTTTTCCCGGTTCGTCGTTTCGAGGGCACTTCAATTTTTTTTATGTTGTTGAGGTAGTCGGCGGTGAGTGACTTCATTTTTATCACTTCAGCAGGTGTTCCGGCAGCAACAATCTCTCCTCCGTGACGCCCGGCCAGCGGCCCCATGTCAATCAGGTAATCGGCATGCATCATCGTATCTTTATCGTGTTCAACCACCACCACCGAGTTGCCCGAATCGCGTAATTGTTGCAGTGCTTCTATCAGTTTTAAATTGTCGCGGTGGTGTAGTCCGATGCTGGGCTCGTCGAGAATATACAGCACATTTACCAATTGCGAGCCAATTTGTGTTGCCAGTCTTATTCGTTGCGATTCGCCTCCCGACAAACTGCGGACAGTACGGTCGAGTGCCAGGTAATTCAGCCCAACTCCCAGCATAAAACCCAGCCGGTCGCGAATCTCTTTTATCACTTCTGTTCCAATTTTTCGTTGGCGTTCGGTAATTCGCTCCTCCAACCCGTTAAACCATTCTCCCAATTCGTTTAAATCGAGCTGCGCAATTTCCGAAATATTCTTCCCGTCTATTTTAAAATGGAGCGACTCTTTTTTTAGTCGCATTCCGTTACATTCGGGGCACACCGTTGTTTTAACAAATTGGTTTGCCCACTTTTGTGCTGTTTTCGATGTATTGTCTTCGCGCTGACTGTCGATATATTTTATCACTCCGTCGTAACTCATCATGTAATTCATACTTGTTCCGAGGGGAGTATTTTTTAGCTGAATTCGTTCGGTTGTTCCAAAAAGAACTTCTTGCAAACCCTCTTCCGAAATATCTTTTACCGGTGTGTTTAGTGTAAAACCGTGCTTTTCGCCGAGTGCCTCAATTTGCCAGAAAATTAACGAATTTTTATAGGGCCCGAGTGGGGCAATTCCGCCTTTCGAAATACTTTTTGTTTTGTCGGGCATAATTTTGTTTAAATCGATTTCGGTAACGCGGCCCAGTCCGTTACATTTCGAACAGGCTCCTTGTGGCGAATTAAACGAAAAATTGTGTGGTGCCGGCTCGGCATACGAAATTCCAGTGGTGGGGCACATCAGCAACCGGCTGTAATACTTTACTTCATCAGTATCGTGGTCGAGAATCATTAAAACTCCATGGCCGTGTTTCATGGCTGTTTGCACACTCTCTTTGAGGCGTTTTTCAGAGGCATCGTCAACCACTAGTTTGTCAATCACCATCTCAATAAAGTGATTTTTATAGCGATCGACCTTATGGTTGTGTTTCAGTTCTGTTATTGTACCATCAATCCGGGCGTGTAAAAAACCTTTGCGTAGAATTTGTTCGAAAAGCTCACGGTAATGTCCTTTGCGCCCTTTTACAACAGGCGAAAGAATAACAATTCGTTTTCCTGCAAAGTCGTTTTTTATCAGTTGAAGAATTTTCTCTTCGGTATATTTAACCATTTTCTCGCCCGTGTTGTACGAAAAAGCTTCGCCAGCACGCGCATACAAAAGGCGTAAAAAATCGTAAATTTCGGTAACTGTACCCACAGTTGAACGCGGGTTTTTGGTTGTTACTTTTTGTTCGATTGAAATTACCGGACTTAATCCGGTGATTTTATCAACATCGGGGCGCTCCATATTTCCGAGAAACGATCGTGCATAAGCCGAAAATGTTTCGATGTAGCGGCGCTGCCCTTCGGCATAAATGGTGTCGAAAGCAAGCGACGATTTTCCGCTTCCACTTAACCCTGTAATTACCGTAAGCTTATTTCGGGGAATTTCAACATCAATGTTTTTTAGGTTGTGGACACGCGCACCCTGAACCACAATTTTTTCGTCGAACTCTGATACATTGTGTTGATTCTCTATTTCCATTCTCTTTTTATTCATGCAATTACGGTTGGTGTAAATAGTTTGCTCCTTTAATTATGGCTGGAATAATTATTTCGAAAGCGGAATTTTAATGACGTATGTTTTCTTTTTTGAATTTGTCAGGTGGTCATCGCGTAACCAGGGATTAAAATCTTTTAAGAGTTTATAACTGATACCATATTTTTTTGCAAAATCGGGGAAGTTGGCAACAGCACCATGAATTGTAATGTTTTTCGTTTTTATTATCGGGTATTTTTCGTTGTCGGCAACATAAAAACCATACCGTTCCGGATTTTCGATAATGAGTTTTAGCGCTGCAATACGGTAAACATACCGTGCCGTTTCGGTTGTAATTAAAAGGTCGTAATAGTTGTCGGTTTTTTGCCGAACCAACTGTTTCGAAATTCCCGACCTACCTCGATTGTACGATGCTGCTACCAATGTCCAGCTTCCAAATTTTTCGTACGAATCGAGCAGGTAGTCGCAAGCGGCATATGTTGCTTTTTCAATATGATAACGCTCGTCGATTAAGCTGTTTACTTCCAGCCCGTACTCCTGTGCCGTACTTTTCATAAATTGCCACAACCCAACCGCATGGGCAGGCGAAATAGCACGCGGATTTAATCCACTTTCGGCAAGTGCGAGGTATTTAAAATCGTCGGGAATTCCTTTCTCTTTTAAAATTGGTTCGATTACTGAAAAGTAGCGGGGAGTAAGTTTTAAATACCGGAGGGTTTGCGAATGAAAATAGGCGTTCGATAAAAGCTCGCGGTCGAGCGATTCCCGAATGTCGAACCGGTCGAGTGGCATTGGTTCACCGGCAAACGAAAAAGCCGTGGGAAGTTCTACCGGTTTAAAAATTGCTTTCTGTTCTATTGCCGGATTTGAGGTCTCGGGCCGGGCCGATGCTAAAATCATTACAACTACTATAAGATTTATCCCAATTATTACGGGTAGCAAAACCTTCCAATATCTTTTTTGTCTCATTTTGTTAAAGTTTAAAGTGCTTAAAAACAATTTGTTTCAGCATAATCTTGTAGGTTTTAACAGAGTTCAACAACTCTTTTAAAACGAATCTGCAAAAGTACTATTTACTATTCAGATAACAATTAAAAAAGAATACCAGTTTGGAGACTTTAACTCTAAATTGAGCGATTCAGAACAAAAAAGTTTGTCAATTGTGATATAAAAGGGAGTTACAAAGTTCCTGGATATTTATTCTCTGAAATATAGAGTGCTTTTTTTCTCTGCCTAATCTTTATAGCTTTGTATAAATCTAAAACATAAATTATGTCATTCAGGAAATTTTCATTGTTTCTGTTTTTATCTCTTTTCTTTTTTTCGTGTTCAACAAAAAAACAGCAACCCAACATTGTATTTATTTTGGTTGACGATTTGGGCTGGGCCGATGTAAAATGCAACTTTCCGGAATCTTTTTACGATACGCCAAACATCGATAAACTGGCCAAAAACGGAGTACGGTTTACCAATGCTTATGCGGCAAATCCGGTTTGTAGTCCAACGCGTGCCGCATTAATGACCGGCAAACATCCGAACCGTGTAGACATTACAGACTGGATTCCGGGCGACGACCCTAAAAAACGGCCACTCTTGGGGCCGCAAGACCGAAATGAACTTGCTTTGGAGGAGACAACCATTGCCGAGAAATTAAAAGAGAAAGGATATAAAACCTGCTTTATTGGTAAGTGGCATTTGGGCGATAAAGGTTATTTTCCCGAAGATCAGGGATTTGATATTAATATTGGCGGGCATCATAGAGGCAGCCCACCCGGAGGTTATTATTCTCCGTATAAAAATCCGAAACTTACCGACGGGCCAAAAGGAGAATACCTAACCGACCGGTTAACAACAGAAGGAATTAAATTTATTAACGAGAACAGCAAACATCCGTTTTTTCTCTACCTCGCTTTTTATACGGTGCATACTCCTATTCAGGCATCGAAAAAATTTATTGAAAAATATAAAGCGAAACGCGATAGTTTACACATTACAGAAGTGCCACACCGGCGAGAGGGTGAGGGGTGGACAAAACTACTTCAGGAGAATGCGGCTTTTGCTTCGATGGTTGCATCGATGGATGAGAATGTTGGACGGGTTTTAAAAACATTAAAAGAGAGGGGGCTTGATAAAAATACGTGGGTAATTTTTACGAGTGACAACGGAGGACTTTCCACACTTTACCGGAAAAATGCACCTACCAGCAACGGGCCGTTGCGTGCCGGAAAAGGGTGGTGTTACGAAGGTGGAATCCGTGTGCCGTTAATTATTGATGGCCCCGAAGTTGTAAACCGCGGCAGAACAACCGACCAACCTGCTGTTAGTATGGATTTCTATACAACAATTTTAACTATTGCCGGAGTTGAACACGCCGACAACGACGGGGTGAATTTGCTTCCGTTGTTAACGGAAAACAAACCGCTTAATCGCGATGTACTTTTTTGGCACTATCCGCATTATCACGGCAGTGCCTGGAAACCGGGTTCGGCATTGCGAAAAGGCGATTGGAAACTGATTGTGTTTTACGAAGATAATCGTATGGAATTGTATAACCTTGCTACCGACCCCGGCGAAACAACAAATGTTGCCGGACAGAATCCGCAGAAAGTTAAAGAACTTAAGAAACTACTCGATAAAAAGCTGGCAGACTCGGGCGCAAAATTTCCAACCGTAAATCCCGATTATGTTCCTAAAGATTAATGAGCTTATTTAAATTTTTAGCCTGTAATCAATGCCAAGAATGTTAATCGACGTTTTGTCTTCGTAATAATGTTGAAGCCGGTAGTAAACGCCAACGCGGTGAATTTTTCCTATTTTTCGTGAAAGGCCAATGTCGAACCTGCCTTTTGCAATTTGCTTTTTCGCTAAATTGTGGAAAATCTCGTAGCTGGTAAACGGAGTTAATTTGTTGCCTGCAATGTTGTACGATAGTTTTATACGCGGGCGAATTGTTGTAACTTTTTCATTCTCTTCTTTGTCGTTGTAATAGGTTATACGCGTACGAAACGAAGGACGAAAACGGCTGATATCTGTTTTAAATGTTGTGTCGAAAACCCAGCGGTTGGTTGTAACATTCTCTTTTTTCTTTACGTTTGTTTTTAGCCGGTAAGCTGCTGCAAACTCTAAAAATTTAAATGCTTTGTACGAAAGTTGTCCGTCGAACTGGTACTTGTCAACAGTAAAATCGTCTTGCAACCGTATTTCGGGAACGATACTGAATTCGAAGCGCTTAAAAAATCGCTTTGTAAATTCAAGCTCAATCCAAGTACCGAATTTATTCGTTTTTGCTAATCCCGATGAAACTCCTGTGATGAGGATAAGAAACAAAACAACTATTTTCTTCATGATTTGATTTCTCTTTTTGAATCCTGCTTTTTAACATCGAAAAAGATAACAATTTGCGCTACATCGCGTAAGAAATCAATTTTTTTTATGTGGTATCGTTTTATTTTTATTCCGGTTCTGTTTTCTAAATCTTCGAGTAGTTCTATCTCTTTCCCTTTATGAATATTTTCTATGTTTTCGTAAACAATAAGCAGCGAGTCCTCTTGTTTTAGCAGTAGTGCCTTCTCGAGTAGCCACAACGTGCTGATTAGTAATAAGTTTGCCAGTGCCAATTCAATGTATCCGAAATAGTTTTTCGAGAGTGCATTAATAACCGATACGGCAATAATTACAAAAAGGTAGGTCATCTCTTTGGGAGGTATCTGATCGGTACGATACCTGATTATACCAAAAATAGCAAATAGGCCAAGTGCAAAACCAAGCTCCATTTTTACATCTTCGAGCAGATAAACAAGGAGAAAAACGGCAACACTAATTGCAAAATAGCTAAAGTAGAACTCTTTCTTTTTACTAATCCGGGCATACAATACAACAACTAAAAAGGTGGCAACCAGATTAAATCCAAACCTGATGGCCATTAATGTGAAATTTTCGATAAGTGAGATATCCATTTCTTAACTAATTTTTTAAAGTTCTAATTTATAATATATCTGCGAATAAACCTTAGACGTGGTTTAAACGCGTTTTGTTTTAAATCGGGTTCGAGAAATGCACGCCCGGTGCAATATTTCGATAGCCCTCGTTGTCTTATTTTTAACGTTCGCAATATAGAAACCATTGGCGATGCTTTTAAGCTTTTGCCTCTTTTTAGCTCAAAAATAACAAGATTTTTAAGCTCGACTTTTCCGTTTTTATTCCAAAATTCAGGTTGAATATCGATGGTGCAACGGTCGAGTTTGTTTTTATGAATTAAAGTAATTCGGTAAAACTGATTGTTTAACGTTTTGCCCAATTCAGTTGAATGAAAAGGTGTTTTTTCTTTAAGAAAAGCACTCTCGGAATCAACTATTTTTTCGTCTGAAAAGTTACTTTCAATCCGGTTTTTTATTGTTCGTTTTTTATTGGTTTTTAATTTAATCTCAAAAAAATTGTTGTTGGTAGAAACATATGTTCTGCGTCGGACTTTATAGCGGTTTAGTTTCCGGTTGTGGTGTTTCAGATACATAAAGTTGTCGGCTGTGTCGAAATATACCGACCGGTATTGCATTAATCTGTTTCTGTTTATTTCGAGAATGTCGTAAAACGGTTCGGCAGCTTCCAGTAATTCATTTAAAAGAGAAATGTGAAACCAGTATTTTCTGTCAATACGATCCATTAATTTCACTTTATCGATTTCGGATAACGAAACGGGGTGAAATTGATTAATGATGGATTTAGTTTTTTTCAAAAAAAATAAAATTTATAAGGCGTTAAAAATGTTAGTAATTATTAAGTACAGCAATGATAAAAGTTACTATTTGTATTAATATGCTGCTTTTTGTCACAAATAGAGTAATTCGCCAATTTCTTTCATCGCTTCCGAAGCTTCCATCTCAATAAATATGTCGGTAATTGTATTTGTAAAATGTGAGGGTTGAATATTTATTTCAATAATCTTTGCTCCGGTTTCTTTAGCTACAATTGGAATATTTGCTGCCGGAAGCACCTCGGCATTTGTACCGATAATAATAAAAACGTCGGCTTTTTTTGCCTCTTCAAAAGCGTGCTCTTTTGCAAATTTCGGAATGGGTTCGTTAAAAAATACAATATTTGGTTTTAATATTCCTTTGCAAACAAAACAGGTGGGAGGCAAATAGTCGAGATTGGCGAAACTCATATCGTATTCCGACTGGCACTTCGTGCAAATTAGCTGTTTGTAGGTTCCGTGCAGTTCGTAAACTGTTTTACTTCCGGCTTTTTGATGCAGGTGGTCGATGTTTTGTGTTGTCACCGATTCAAGAAAACTTCGTTTTTCCATTTTTGCAAGCACAGTATGGGCAATATTTGGTTCGGCATCGCCCAGTTTGTCGTAAAAAATCTCCTTTATTTTTTGCCACGACTGTAGTGGTTTTTTATTGAAAAATTCAATTTCCAGGAAAATGGGATCGGTGGTGTTCCAAAGTCCGTTTTCGCCTCTGAAAGGAGGAATTCCGCTTGCAACAGAAATGCCGGCTCCGGTAAATGCAACTGCATATTTTGCAGTTCGTATAAGTTGCACAACTTCTCTTATTTCCGAGGAATTCATATCTGGTTTATTTGAAAAAGCGAAACTGTAAAAATAGGAAGTTAAACGAATTTACCTAAATAATGATTGGCATAATTTTAACTGGGGTGTAAAATCCTCGTTTTACGAATGCCGCTAATTCTCTCCCGAAATGTTTTTGGTAACCGTTACAGTTGTGTCTTCGTTGAATTTTATTTTGAAATTTAATTTTCGGAAAACAGAAATCATCGGTTTATTGTCGGTTGTTGTTTCTGCTGTTAACGATTTTATTCCTCTCGACTGTGCAATTTCCAAGCAATATTTTGTGATGGTAAACCCGAGCTCTTTTTTCTGCCAGGTATCGGTAATCAGAATTGCATATTCCATCATTTCTATGTCGGGGTCGGCAATTAAACGGCCAACGCCAATCAGTTTTTTTTCTCCTTCAATATTAACCTCAGCAACAATTGCAATTTCGCGGTCGTAATCGATAAAGCAGAACTGCGATGCAATTTCGTGCGAGTCGAAATAAAAATCGTATCGAAACCGGTGATAAATCGACTCCTTTGAACAACTTGCCAGCATTTCGAGCCACATCGGTTCGTCTTCGGGTTTTATGGGGCGCAATGTAATTTTTGTTCCGTCTTTTAAGGTTGCCTCTTTTATCAGGCTTTCGGGGTAAGGGCGTAAGATTAGGTGCGAGTACTCTTTCGCAGGTGTTTCAAGTAATTTTTTGTCGACCACAATTCGCGCGTCGAGAGCAATTACATTGTTAGGAGTAACAATAAGCGGGTTAATATCCAGCTCTTCAATTTCGGGATAGTCGGCTGCGAGGTACGACATTCGAATGAGAGCTTCGATAAGTTTGTCGATGTTTTTAGGCGAATCGCCGCGCCAGCCTTTTAGCAACGGATAAATTTTTAACGATTTTACCATCTGCTTTGCAAGCTGTTCGTTAAGCGGAGGAAATTCCAGTCGTTTGTCGTTAAACAGTTCGGCAGTTGTTCCTCCCATTCCAATTAACATTACGGTCCCGAAAACGGGGTCTTTTTTCGTTCCCACAATAAGTTCGACGGCATCTTTTGTATCTACCATTTTCTGAATGGTAACTCCCTCTATTTTTGCATTGGGGCATTTTTCGGCGACAGTTTTTATCATGTTGCGGAAATTTGCCCGAATCATATCGGCATTTTTAATGTTCAGTGCAACTCCTCCAACATCTGATTTGTGGGTAATGTCGGGCGAGTAAATCTTCATTACAACGGGGTATCCTTTTTTTTCTGAAATAGCAACGGCTTCGTCTTCGGTAGTTGCCGGTGTGGGGTGTGTTGTGTTTATTCCATAGTCGTTAATTAACATTTTTGAATCGTCTTCATTCAGCACTTTTGCCTTTGGAAATACGTTTTTCAGGTACTTCTCGCGTAGTTCATTGCGGTCGTATTGAAACGAGACCGGAACCTCTTTGGGCGTTTCGTAAAGCAGCTTTAAATTTTGCGAATAGTTCGAGAGGGTCATAAATGCTTTTATGGCTTGTTCGGGTGTCGAGAAACTCGAAATTCCGGCTTCGTTAAAAATATGAACTCCTTCGTGCATACTTGCTCCGCCCAGCCATGCGGCCATAATCGATTTAGTTGTTTTTGTTGCCATTTTTGCAATTGCCGTTGCCGTTGCGTTGGGGTCGGTCATTGCTTGTGGCGTTAGTAAAACTAAAACGGCATCTACATTTTTATCTTCCAGAATTATTTCTGTCGATTTTGCAAAACGCTCGGGAGTGGCATCTCCCAAAACGTCGATTGGGTTTCCGTGCGACCAGAATGGAGGAAGATAATCGTTAAGTTTTTGCATTGTTTCGTCGGAAAGTTTGACCAGCTTTCCTCCTAGTGAAATAAGCGAGTCAGTGGCCATAACTCCCGGTCCGCCGGCATTTGTAACAATGGCGAGTCGGTTTCCTTTCGGAATTCTTCGGCGACCTACCAAATCGGTAAAATCGAAAATATTTCCAAAATTAAAAACTCTTGCCAGTCCGGCTCTGCGGAAAACGGCATCGTAAATCGAATCTTCGGAGGCCAATGCTCCGGTGTGTGAAGCTGCCGCCGCTGCCGATTCGGGGAAACGCCCCGATTTGTAAACTATTATGGGTTTCTCTCGCGAGAAAGCACGTGCTGCCGACATAAAAGCACGTGCGTCGGAAATCGATTCGATGTATAGAATTATCGATTTTGTATTCGGGTCTTGACCGAAATAGTCGATTAAATCGCCAAAACTCACGTCCATCGAGTTTCCTATTGAAACAAAGTTTGAAAATCCAATGTTCGATTCGCATGCCCAGTCGAGTACCGAGGTGCACAGTGCCCCCGATTGCGAAATAAATGCTACATGTCCTTTTTTAGGCATTCCGTCGGCAAAACTCACATTCATATTTAATCCGGGAACCAATATTCCAAGACAATTTGGCCCGATAACGCGCATATCGGGAAATTTTGCTTTTTCAGCTTTAATTTGCTCTTCCAGTTTTTGCCCTTCGGGGCCGGCCTCTTTAAACCCTGCCGACATAATTATCACTCCGTGAATTCCCAGTTCTCCGCAATCTTTAAGTATTTGAGGAACCCATTTTGCCGAAGTCATAATTACGGCGAGGTCGGGCACTTTGGGCAGGCTTTTTACGTCGGGGTAGCAGGGAATTCCGAATACGGCTTCGCGTTTTGGATTTACCGGATAAACAACTCCGTTAAACCCTCCGCTAACTAAATTCCGTAACGTAATTCCTCCAACACTTTTCGGGTTGTTCGATACGCCAATTAATGCAATTCGTTTCGGTTTAAAAATGCTGTTTAGTTTTTTTATGGGCATAAGACAATTCTTTTAGTTTGTTATTTGTCGTATTAAAATCAAGCGAGTAGTTGTTGAATTATTTTATGTAAAGATTATAATTCAATGCCAAAAAACAATCTTGCTCATCGCTGTTTAACAACATATTTTATAACATTTTTTAGAGTCCTCGTTATTGACGTTTTTCTCTGTGTTGCAGAAATAATGGTCTGATTTAAATGACCAATAAATTTAATTGTTGCATTTGAAATACAGGCGATAGATGCAGTTTTATCTGTCGTAATCAGACAGTAGTATTTTTTACTGAATATTTAATTCAATAAAAAAGACATCCTCGCACGAAGATGTCTTTTCAATTATTGGTTGTTACCGTTTAACTTTAACTTTGGCGCCGTCTATAATTTCATCAACAACACCCGGGTCGAGCAGGGTCGATGTGTCGCCTAAATTTGTGGCATCGCCTTCTCCGATTTTTCGCAAGATACGTCGCATAATCTTCCCCGAACGTGTTTTGGGTAATCCGTGTACAATCTGAATTTTGTCGGGTTTGGCAATTGGCCCGATAAATTTTGTAACAGTAGCCCTAATTTCTCCTTCTATATTTTCTTCTTCTTCGTCGGTTAAATCGTCGCAAATTACGTAGGCATAAATTCCCGAACCTTTAATTTCGTGAGGATAACCAACAACAGCCGACTCGTTTACTTTCGGGTGCTGATTGATTGCATCTTCAACTTCTGCTGTTCCAATTCGGTGCCCCGACACATTAATTACATCGTCAATTCGGCCAATAATCCGGTAGTAGCCTTCCTCATCGCGTTTTGCTCCGTCGCCGGTTAAATAGAGTCCCGGGAATGTTGAGAAGTAGGTTTGGTAGCACCGTTTATGGTCGCCGTAAAGCGAGCGTAACATTCCCGGCCAGGGATGTTTAATACACAAAATACCTTCAACACTATTTCCTTTCAACTCTTTCCCTTCCGGGTCGACTAAAATGGGTTGAACACCCGGCAAAGGCAATGTAGCCAGCGAAGGTTTGGTTGGAGTAATTCCCGCCAACGGAGTAATCATAATTCCGCCTGTTTCGGTTTGCCACCAGGTATCGACAATTGGGCATCGACCTTTTCCAACTAAATCGTGGTACCAGCGCCACGCCTCTTCGTTAATGGGTTCACCAACGGTGCCGAGAACTTTTAGCGAGCTGAGGTCGTGTTTTGTTACCCATTCGTCGCCCTGAGCTACCAGCGCACGAATGGCTGTTGGTGCTGTGTAGAACTGATTTACTTTGTACTTGTCGACAATTTCCCAGAACCGACCTGCATCGGGCCAGGTTGGAATTCCTTCGAACATAATAGAAGTGGCTCCGGTTAACAGTGGCCCGTAAACTATGTAAGAGTGGCCGGTAACCCAACCAATGTCGGCTGTGCACCAGTACGTATCGCCATCGCTGTACTGAAAAACGTTTTTGAATGTATATTCCGAATAAACCATATATCCGCCGATGGTGTGCAACACGCCTTTGGGTTTACCGGTAGAGCCCGATGTGTAGAGTATAAACAGCGTATCTTCGGCATCCATCTCTTCGGCAATGTTTTCGGTTGAAACACCGTTAATTACATCGTGCCACCAAATATCGCGGTCTTTAAACCAATTTATATCTTCTCCTGTACGATTTAGTACGATTGTGTTTTTTACAATCGGGCATTTTTCAATGGCTTCGTCAACAATAGATTTTAGTGGAATTGTTTTAGCGCCGCGGTAACCCCCGTCCGATGTAATAATTACATTCGACTCAGCATCGTTTACCCGGTCGGCAAGTGCTGTTGCCGAAAATCCTGCAAAAACAATGGAATGAATTGCTCCTATTCTGGCACAGGCCAGCATGGCAATAGCCAGCTCGGGAACCATGGGGAGATAAATAGCAACCCGGTCGCCTTTTTTAACGCCAATCTTTTTTAGTCCGTTTGCAAACTGGTTTACTTTTTCAAAAAGTTCGCCATAGGTTAACCGAACCTCTTTTTCTTCCGGATTGTTGGGCTCCCAAATAATGGCTACCTGGTTTTTCCGTAAATGCATATTTCGTTCAAAAACATTCTCGGTAATGTTTAGTTTGCCATTTACAAACCAGTTTACATCGGGTGCATTTTCGCCTTCAAAACTATAGTCAAGCACCTTATCCCATTTTTTTCTCCAATAATGACTCTCGGCAATTTTTCCCCAAAATCCATCGGGGTCTGCAACACTTTCCTGATATTTTTGAAGGTATTCGGCTAAACTTGTAATTTTATTTACCATAATTATTAGGTTTTAAATGATTTAAATTCTTCGAAAAAAATGATTGCCAAAAATAGAATGGAAACAATCTTCGGAATTAAAAAAATAATTTCCGGGCTTGAAAGTAGTAAAAAAAAATCTTTTTTTAAAAACGAATTTTGTTAACGATGTGGCAATCGGGTTATGAATTAATTCATAAGTTTGATTAATGCAATCATTGAAATCGTTATAAGTCGATAAACTCTTTTTTATTGATTTGTCGGGTTTTGCAAAATAGAAGTTGTATTTTGTGTTTTGTTTCAACCTTCAAACAAAACAAGTTGTTTGGTTCTTTTTTATAAGATAAAAACTTTTTTATGATGGTATAAAACATAAAAAATTATGTGAAATGTTATCGATTTGGTAGTAACTTTCGTGTAACTTCGAATAATTTAAAAACGAGATGATGCATAATTTTAAAGATTTACTTAAAGCGGCTGAAAATCAGCCCCGTAAACGTTTGGTTGTAGTAAACGGAGTTGATGAAAACACACTGGAAGCGCTTGGAAAGGCAGTTGATTTAGGATTTGTGAGCCCGATTATTACCGGAGACAGAGAGGAGGTTTTAGATAAATTGGAAGCATTAAATATCGACACCGAGAAATACGAGATTGTCGATGCAAAGTCGTCGAGATCGGCTTCGGAGAAAGCAGTGCAGATGATTCACGACGGGAAAGCCGACCTGATAATGAAGGGGATGGTTTCGACCGATAAATTTATGCGTGTGTTGCTTAAAAAAGAGTATGGATTGCTTTCGTCGCGGGCAACACTTAGTCATATTTCGGTGATGGACAATCCGAATTACCACAAATTGTTGATTTTTAGCGATGCCGGAGTAATTCCATACCCCGATTTAAAACAGAAAATATTAATGACCGGCTACTTAATTCAAGCAGCACAACGCCTTGGAATTGCCAATCCGAAAGTTGCTGTTATTGCTCCCACCGAGCAAATAATCATTTCAATCCAATCGTGTATGGACGGAGCAACCATTGCAAAAATGTCGGAACACGGGCAAATTGAAGGTGGAATTGTTGACGGACCGATGGCTCTCGATGTAGCCATTAACAAACAGGCTGCCAAAATAAAAGGATTTACATCGGTTGTTGCAGGCGATGCCGACTGTTTGCTTTTTCCGAATATCGATGCGGCCAATGTGTTTTATAAAACCAATTCGAAACTGTGTAGAGCCGAAATGGCGGGAATAATTGCCGGAGCTAAAGTGCCTGCCGTGGTTTCGTCGCGTGGCGACAGCGAAAAAACGAAGTTAAATTCAATTGCACTTGCATCGTTAATTAGTTAATTTGCAAAATGGTTCGAATTCTTGCCATAAATCCTGGGTCAACGTCTACAAAGTTTGCCGTCTATTTCGACGAAAAATGTGTATTTAACAAAACAATTTCACATTCGTTTGAAGAGTTGCTGGCATATAAAACCATTACCGATCAGTTCGATTTCAGAAAAGGTTTAATTCTTGATTCTCTGGTTGAAGAGGGAATTGAAGTTGATTCGATAAAATTTATTATTGGGCGCGGTGGTTTAACTTTCCCTATCGAATCGGGTGTTTACCGGGTAAATAACCTAATGCTGAAACATGTGCAGGAAGGAGTGCTGGGGCAGCATGCCAGCAATTTGGGGCCAATGTTGGCCGATTATATTGCATTGCAAATTCCAAATGCGAAGGCATTTATTGCCGACCCTGTTGTAACCGACGAAATGGAGGATGTTGCAAGGGTGTCGGGGAATAAACTTTTTGAACGCCGCTCTATTTTTCATGCACTTAACCAGAAAGCTACCGCCCGTATTCATGCAAAAAAGATGGGCGTAAAATACAACGAATTACAATTAATTGTTGCCCATTTGGGCGGCGGAATATCGGTAGGCACGCATAAATTCGGACGGGTAATCGATGTAAATAACGGGTTGAATGGTGAAGGTGCGTTTAGTCCCGAACGCTCAGGAACACTGCCTGTCGGGCAATTGGTGGAGTTGTGTTTTAGTGGCAAATATTCGAAAAGCGAAGTACAACGAATGATTCTTGGCGAGGGTGGTTTTGTAAGTTATTTAGGAACCAACAATGCCCGTGAAGTGGAGAAGAGGGCCGATTCGGGCGACAAACAAGCGCAGTTTATTCAAGAGGCACTTTTTTACCAGGTGGCCAAGCAAATAGGTGAAATGGCTGTGGTTTTAGAGGGAAAGACCGATGCCATACTTTTAACAGGCGGGCTGGCTTTTAATGCAAAACTGGAAATGTATATCCGTAAAAAAACCGGTTTTATTGCTCCCGTGTATTCTTATCCCGGAGAAGATGAACTGGAAGCTTTGGCCATAAATGCACTTCGTGTTGCAAAAGGAGAAGTAAAAGCGAAAGAGTACCATCCGATTTTGTAAAATAACTATTTTTACGTTCTATAGTTTTAATCTAAACCTAAAATC
>JALUZN010000486.1 GCA_027011835.1 Draconibacterium sp.
CTTTATATTGATTGTGTTGCAATGTCATTTTATTTTAAAATAATTAAACCGCAAAGATGAAATTATTTTTTAATCCACCTACTTTTCAAGGTGATCCCACAACATTACTTATGAAAATCCAATGTTAAAGTAATTCTCTCTTTAAAAAAGAAAAGCCATTAACTATTAACTAGTTAATGGCTTTTTGTACCCGGAGTGGGAATCGAACCCACACTCCGTTGCCGGAACTGGATTTTGAATCCAGCGCGTCTACCAATTCCGCCATCCGGGCTTTCTCCCGTCTGTCTAATTCCGCTCCCGTAGGGATTTCACTTCGTTCAACATTCGGGCTTTCTCTTTTGAAGAAATTGGTGTGCAAAACTAATTATTTCAATGGAATTCACAAAATTCTCAGAAACTATTGGCAATTTTATTTTTAGAGTTTTTAATATTAAGAAATTGTTTAAAGTTGAAATTAAAATTGTGCGTTGTGTAAACAAGAAGTATTCTTCTATCAACTACGGCATTTAAGTGTAATAATATCGGTTAACCTAGTGGAGTTAAAGGCAATCCTAAGTTCTTGCATTTAATAATGAGAATCAGTAAATTTAAGAAACTAAAAAAAATACACTATGAAATCAATTACTTTTTTATTCGTTTTTATAGTTTTTACTGTTTCTGTAACATTTGCCGGCGAACCTGTTCCTGGTGCCGAAGTTTTTGCTGAACAAGAACCAGATGAAGAACCAATTGCTTTTCAGAAGACAGGAAACAGTGGAACTGTAACATTCGGTCATCTCGACAAAGGAATGTACCGGATACTAATTACATTACCGCAACAAAAAGGGAAGCTTGCACGCGGAGCAGATAAATTTGATGAAAACACAAAATCAATCTACAACACAAAAAAACAGAGCTACCTTTTACACGAAAAAGAGGGCTTTTTCACTATCGATTTTGTTAACCTGAAAAAAATTAAAGACTCGAAAATTAATCCTGTCTATAAAGTCGAAAAAAACAGAAACGGTAAACAAATTGTAATTGCAACGTTTAAAGTAGATGGGAAAATTGGCGAGATAACCCTAAAAATTGAGGCGCTCACCTCGAAAGAGTTTTCTTCGAAAGCAAAAAAAGTTAAACACGATACAGCAAAGGCTGTAATAAGAAATATACGGTAATTTTTTACTCTCACGGGTTCTTCTTGAAAATTTAACAGACAACATCTGGAACCGATGAAACATTATCTTCAACTCGCAACATTAGTCACAATTATTTTGGCAGTTGGTTGTGATCAACAAAAAAAGGAAGACTTTTTATATAAATTTTTTAAAGGCGATTTCGATGAGGTTGGCGTTGAGTGCGGGTACGTAAACAGCTCGGGAGATACGATTATTGCTTCAGGTAAGTATTTTTACTGTTACACCGACACGCTAAAAAATTTTGCCATTGTTTTAAAAAAAGACGGGGAATGTGTTGCTATCGATAAAAACAACCGGGAACTGTTTCGTGTTTATTGGTTCGATAACGGTCCGGATTATTTTGCCGACGGGTTGTTACGGATTATAAAAAACGGAAAAATAGGGTATGCAAATAGGATGGGAGAAGTTGTTATTAAACCTCAGTTCGATTGTGCATTCCCGTTTCAAAATGGCAGAGCAAAAGTCTCTTTTCGTTGCAATTCGGTATTAAATGGTGAACACCGTAAATGGGAAAGTTTGCATTGGTTTTATATTGATAAAACAGGAAAGAGAGTTGATAAATTATCAGTAAAAAACTGAAAGTTTGGAACAATAAAATGCGCACTATGCATAAGCTGATATAAACATCGGGGTAATTTTTGTGGGACATACTGGATTCGAACCAGTGACTTCTACCCTGTCATCCGTCGGCTGACGGACTAAACCAACTGAGTTAACGCCCTGCAATAAGGCTTCGGACAAAACTCCTTCCACGCGACGATTTTAGCTCTTTCTCTCGTTTTAATGCTTCTGTCTTTGTCTCAAAACTTTCTAAATGAATAATCTCCCACGGCTGATATCTTTTTGTCCAGCCTCTGTTTCTTTCATCGTTGTGCTTCATGCTGAGAAAAGACTGAGAATTCAAAGACATTAACAAATAAAATAAAAATTGATTTGGAATAATGTAACGAATACGTTACTTTTGCATCATGAGAGAAATATTGATTACGCCAGAATGTTTAGAATTTATTGACAACCAGGACAGGAGGGTTTCAATAAAATTTTTTCAACTGATTGAGGTAATTGAAGAAGTTAAAGTTGTTCATTCAAATTTTGTTAAAAAGTTAATTAATACTGACTTCTATGAATTAAGAATAAAAGCAGGAAATGAAATTCGTGTAATCATATTTTCAATAGACCATTCAAATTTTACAGAATGTACAAAAGCAGTTTGTTTGAATGGATTTCATAAAAAATCCACGAAAGATTATAAAAAAGCGATTAAACAAGCAGAAAAATTATTAAAGGACTATTTATAAAATATAGAATCATGGGACAGTTAATAAAAGCAAAAGAGGAAATTGACAAAAGGTTTGGTAAACAAGGAACTGAAACTCGCGAGAAATTTAGAGACGAAGCATTCTCATATTACTTTGGAGAAATAATTAGAAATCGCAGAAAAGAACTAAAATTAAGTCAAAACGACTTGGCTGAACTTGTTGGTAAAAAGAGACCATATATTTCAAGAATTGAGAATGGCGAGGACATTAAAATATCGAATTTCGTCTTAATTGCAAATGCTCTAAATTTATCAATAAATCTGACTACAAGATAAAGCACGAAAGCACAACAACAGCTATATTTAATACGGGGGTTACCAGTAGTTTTTACGGTAGTGCGTTGTGGCAACACCGCCAATTCGTCTTCGACGACTTGACGGTAAAACAAAATATGAATAAACAAATTGGCTACTTGAGTGAGGAAAAGACTATGTTTCAATCTCCCGCACAAAACATAGCTCAACCGGTATAAAACATCGGGGTAATTTTGGTGGGACATACTGGATTCGAACCAGTGACTTCTACCCTGTCATCCGTCGGCTGACGGACTAAACCAACTGAGTTAATGCCCTGCGATAAGGCTTCGGACAAAACTCCTTCCACGCGACGATTTAAGCTCTTTCTCTCGTTTTAATGCTTCTGTCTTTGTCTCAAAACTTTCTAAATGAATAATCTCCCACGGCTGATATCTTTTTGTCCAGCCTCTGTTTCTTTCATCGTTATGAGCTGCAAGCCGCTTATAGGCATCGCCACTAAAACCGATGTAAATTTTATTGAATTTATGAGAATATAAAACGTAGGTATAAAACATCGGGGTAATTTTGGTGGGACATACTGGATTCGAACCAGTGACTTCTACCCTGTCATCCGTCGGCTGACGGACTAAACCAACTGAGTTAATGCCCTGCGATAAGGCTTCGGACAAAACTCCTTCCACGCGACGATTTAAGCTCTTTCTCTCGTTTTAATGCTTCTGTCTTTGTCTCAAAACTTTCTAAATGAATAATCTCCCACGGCTGATATCTTTTTGTCCAGCCTCTGTTTCTTTCATCGTTATGAGCTGCAAGCCGCTTATAGGCATCGCCACTAAAACCGATGTAAATTTTATTGAATTTATGAGAATATAAAACGTAGGTATAAAACATCGGGGTAATTTTGGTGGGACATACTGGATTCGAACCAGTGACTTCTACCCTGTCA
>JALUZN010000487.1 GCA_027011835.1 Draconibacterium sp.
ATAGGCATCGCCACTAAAACCGATGTAAATTTTATTGAATTTATGAGAATATAAAACGTAGGTATAAAACATCGGGGTAATTTTGGTGGGACATACTGGATTCGAACCAGTGACTTCTACCCTGTCAAGGTAACACTCTAAACCAACTGAGTTAATGTCCCAAAAAAGAATTGCTGCAAAAATAGTAAAAAAAGAAGGCACTAAAAAAGTGCCTTCGTATATTTATTTCAAAACAACCGATAAAAGGTGCTAAATAAAGAATTTCAAAACAAATAAAATTGCCAAAACAATCATCACAATCGAAACATCTTTTGTTTTTCCGGTTAACAGTTTTAGCAGCACATACGAAATCATTCCAAACACAATTCCTTCGGCAATACTGTATGTAAGCGGCATAGCTATTATTGTAATAAATGCCGGAATAGAGTCGGTATAGTTATCGAAGTCGATTTTTAATATTGGCGACATCATAAAGAAGCCCACTAAGATTAGAGCAGGAGCTGTTGCCGCTGCAGGAACCATAGTAAAGATAGGAGCTAAAAACAGGGCCAGTAGAAACAATACTGCAGTTGTAAGCGATGTTAGCCCGGTTTTCCCTCCTTCGGCAACTCCCGATGCACTTTCAACATAAGTTGTTACGGTGCTGGTGCCTAAAATTGCTCCCACAAAAGTTCCTATTGAGTCGGCAAAAAGAGCTTGTTTTACACGTGGTACTCTGCCGTCTTTATCAAGCATTCCGGCTTTCGACGAAACGCCGACCAGTGTTCCAACTGTATCGAACATATCGACAAACAGAAAAGTAAAAAGAACAATAAGCATATCGAACGAGAACAAATTAGAGAAATCAAATTTCCAGAATATTGGTTCGAGTGATGGTGGAATATCAACCAGTGTGCCCTCGGGCATATGAGTAACTCCGAATGGCAATCCGATTATTGTAGCTGCAAAAATTCCAATCAGCAAAGCTCCTTTAACTTTTAAAGCCAAGAGCACACCAATTAAAATAACGCCACCTAAAGCAATTAAAACAGCCGGCGAACTCATATCGCCCAATCCAACCAAAACGGCATCGTTATTTGTAATTATGCCTGCATTTTGCAATCCAATAAATGCAATAAAAAGCCCAATACCGGCAGAAACTGCGTGCTTTAACGGAAGCGGAATTGCATTTACTATCAATTCGCGAATATTAAATGCCGTCAGTATCAAGAAGATAATTCCTTCGAGGAATACGGCTGTTATTGCAAACTGCCAGGTGTGTCCCATTCCTAAAACAACAGTAAAGGCAAAAAAGGCGTTAAGCCCCATTCCCGGAGCTAATGCAAACGGAAGTTTTGCAACCAGTGCCATAACCATTGTTGCAACAAATGCCGAAAGGGCAGTTGCTGTAAAAACAGCATTTTTGTCCATTCCCGTAGCACTTAAAATATCGGGATTTACCGCTAAAATATAGGCCATGGTCATAAATGTGGTAACACCGGCCAGTATTTCTGTTTTAACGGTAGTCTTATTTTCGTTTAGTTTAAAAAAGTTTTCTAACATAACTTTTATTTAGAGAAGTTGTTTAAAGTTTCCGCAATAGAATTACAATAAAAGCCAGTATATTCAATGCTTTCCAATGCACTTCATTTGTTTCAAAACGTA
>JALUZN010000488.1 GCA_027011835.1 Draconibacterium sp.
GCTTTATATTGATTGTGTTGCAATGTCATTTTATTTTAAAATAATTAAACCGCAAAGATGAAATTATTTTTTAATCCACCTACTTTTCAAGGTGATCCGTAAATTTGTTTAGGTATTTTAGAATGAATTACTATATTTGCAGTCGCTAAAAACGAAAAGAGTTTTAACAAATTTATACGGGTGTAGCTCAGTTGGCAGAGCACTGGTCTCCAAAACCAGGTGTCGGGAGTTCGAGTCTCTCCTCCCGTGCAAGCGGAAGATACAAGATGAGCGGGGTTCTAACAACAAAGAGTCCCGCTTTTTTATGGCAATTCGTACCCATTGAGCTCAAAAATAAGAATTTTTCTTGTTTAGGGTAGCAAAAATTTATGCATGAAAAATTTAATCCACCATAAATTCAAGGTGAGCCGTTTTTGTCGTCTCTTTACAAAGGCTTCTCACTTTATTCACCATAAAAATTTAAACTGATCCTCCCTTTGTCTTGATTTCTCGAAGAAAGAATCGCATACGGTTTATGAGGCCCAGTAAAGCACTCGTTTCGAAAATGGAGATTTGCGCCGGCAAAAAGACCGAAAACCTATCTGGATTGAGTTTATTATCTATTTATTCCATTTCTTAACTGCTTCAATATTCAAATCGTTTAGAATATTTTTAGCAGCCGGTGTAAATAAAAACTCCAGTTCTTTAGCAAAATACTCTTCAATTTTTCCACGAACCATTTTCATCGACCCATTTAACAGAAGGTTTTCCTGAGTAAATGCCTCGGGTAAAATTACCAGTGTTGCAGGTAGCCAGCGGTCGGGGAACATGTCGTCGTATTTTCCACCTTTTTTATGCTGATTTATTTCGCTTTGAAGTATCTCAATTGATGCTTTATTCCCTTCATCGGAGCCGGGTTTTATGCCTCTTGATTTTAATTCTCTGTTTATTGCATCGATTTCGGGAACCAACATTCCGGCCGTATATGCACTTTGGTTGTTGTACAACATTGCCTGTTGGATATAGGGCGACTGGTCGACAATTGCCTCCTCAATTCCTTCGGGGCTGTATTTTTCTCCGTCGCTGCCAATCAATAAACTTTTAAAGCGCCCCAAAACATATAGATATCCTTCGTCATCCAGGTATCCCATATCGCCGGTATGCAGCCAACCATCCTTTAATGTTTCGGCAGTTGTTTCCGGATTGTTCCAATAGCCCAACATCACATTGTCGCCTTTAACAACAATCTCACCTTTTTCTCCGGTAGGTAATTTATTTCCCTCTTCGTCTAAAATCTTTACAACCATTCCTTCTGCCACTTTCCCCGAAGAGCCGAATTTTGTGTCGTCGGGAACGTTTGATGAAATTACCGGAGCTGCTTCCGTTAGTCCGTAACCTTGACAAACCGGCATTCCAATAGCAAAAAAGAAACGTTGCAGTTCAACATCGAGGAGAGCACCTCCACCCACAAAAAACTCAAGTTTGCCGCCAAATCCTTCGCGTATCTTTTTAAAAAGAATTTTATCGAAAATCCAAAGAAGAGGTTTGTAAATAAATGTAAGTCCTTTCCCTTTATCTTTGCCGTTGCCATTGTATTTGTATGCAATTTTTAAAGCATATTGAAAAATACGATAAAGTTTTTCTCCTTTTTTTCGAATTCCGGCTTCTATATTTTTTCTGAATGCTTTTGAGTAAGCAGGCACGCTCATCATTAGTGTAGGTTCAATTTCCTTAATGTTTTTTGGAATGTTTTTAAGCGTTTCCATTGGTGTTTTGCCAATTTCTACCGATGCAATACTGGCGCCTTTATACATAAAAACATACAAACAGGTTGTGTGAGCAAATGCATGATCCCACGGCAAAATAGCCAGCGTTTTCCATTCGGGCTTTAAATCCATTAACGAATTCGATTGTACAACATTGGCGGCATAATTCAGGTGCGAAAGCATTATCCCTTTAGGGTCGGCAGTTGTGCCCGAAGTGTACGATATGTTTGCAATATCATTTGGTTCTATGTTTTGCCAAATCGAATCGAATTTTGCGGTGTCGGCTTTTCGTAGTTTGGCTCCTGTTTTTAAAAGCTCGCGGTAATCTACATCGTTTTTACCGGCGTTTTTTTTCCCGTCAATATAAATTACTTTCTCCAATTCAGGTAATTCATCTCGTATCTCTTCAACTTTTTGTGCATGTAATTTCGAGACAAAAATATATTTACTTCCGCTATGTTTTAGTCTGAATGTTAATTCGTTGGCCTGCAGTCGGATGGAGAGTGGAACATTGATGCCACCTGCGTATAACATTCCCAACTCACTAATAATCCAGTCGTTTCTTCCATCGGCAATCAATCCGGCACGGTCGCCTTTTTTAAACCCTAAGTTTACTAATCCGGCAGCCAAATTTAGTACCTGTTCGCGTGTTTCTTTATAGGTTGTTCCTTGGTAGTTGCCGTTGGTTTTTTCCCATAAATACATGTTGTCAGGGAAGTTAACCGCAGCCATCTCAAATAGTTCGATGATTGTTTTCATAATTGGTTCACTGTAATTTTAGTTCATCCAAATGTAATAATTTTAGATGAATACCAATGGCCAGACCTATATTGCAACGAAAAGCTATCTGAATTAAGACAGATTCGTTGCAATAGTTTTAATGTACTGAGGTATTTTTACGACAAAACTACGACTTGTCGGTAGGTTTTATAAACAGTTTGTCGGCAGTAGAAATTTCCATAAACGAAGCTCCACAGTCTTCGCCAAATCTTCCACCCACATAAATTACAAGGTCGTTTAAATGAATAACATCATCGTTTATTAGTTCCTCGAAAGCTGCTTTCTGAATCCTCATTTTGTTTTTCTTCATGCTCAGGTACGTTGGATGAATTCCAAACGATAGTGCCAGTTCGCGTACAACTCTTTTCGAATGACATTTGGCATAGACCGGGAAATTAGAGCGAAACGCTGCCAGATAGCGTGCTGTCTTTCCGGTAGTTGTTGCAGTAACAATCGCTTTGGGTTTCATCTCTTTTGCTGCGCGAATTGTAGATTGGGCCAAATAGGCAGGAATCTCGTTTTTGGTTGGCGGTAAAATTACATCGTAACGTTTATCGCGGTCGGGCTCAACTTCGCATGCAATATTATTCATTACTTTAATCGCTTCTACCGGGTATTTCCCATACGCTGTTTCACCGCTAAGCATAATTGCGTCGGTACGCATATAAATTGCACTTGCCACATCGCTAACTTCGGCGCGGGTTGGTCGCGGGTGTTCAATCATTGTGTGCAACATTTGTGTTGCAATAATTACAGGTTTACGGGTTAGAATGGCTTTTCGTACCAAATTTCGCTGTATGGTGGGAATTCTCTCTTCGGGTAATTCAATTCCCAAATCGCCGCGAGCAACCATAATTCCGTATGCATGTTCCAATATCTCATCAATATTTTCAACACCTTCAAGATTCTCTATTTTTGCAATAATTTTAATCTTGCTTTTTTGTTTATCAAGAATTTTCTGCACCTCGTGAAGGTCCTCTTTATTTCTTACAAAAGAGTGTGCGATAAAGTCTAAGTCGTGTTGAATAGCAAAATCGATAAACTCTTTATCGCGTTTCGATAACGATGGGAGGTGGGTTTCAACGCCCGGAACATTAATGCTTTTTTTCTTTTTTACTGTTCCCGAATTTTCAACCCTGCAACTCAAGTAATTTTTTTCTTTTTGCTGAACGGTAAATTCAATATCGCCGTCGTCAATTAAAATTTTATCGCCAACATGAAGGTCGGTAATAAAATCGGTATAATTCACGCAAATGTTATTGGCATCGTTTTCAATTGGAGAACACGAAAATGAAACTGTATCACCTTCGTTTACATTCAGCTCGTTTTGTGTGGCACACGTTCTTATTTCGGGGCCTTTTGTGTCGATTAAGATTGCTATTCTTTTTGACACTGAACGAATGTTCTTCACCATTACTTTACAACTCTCGGTAGTTATGTGAGCTGTATTTATTCGTGCAACGTTCATTCCTGCTTCGAAAAGCGATTGGATAAAATCTTTTTCGCAGCGTAAATCCGATATTGTTGCAACTATTTTTGTCTGTCTCATTCTTTTAATTTTTAGCGCGCAAAGGTAGTCTATATATTGCATTCAACACAAAAAGGTTTCGCTCAATCGTGTAAATTTAAGATTGAATAAAAACTTTAGTCATTTAAAAAGCTTTGTATTGCAAGTTTATACGAGTTAAGTCCGAAACCCATAATACATCCCGAGCAAACCGGGCCAATAACCGATTTGTGCCTGAACTCTTCGCGTGTAAGAGTGTTCGAAATATGCACCTCTACTACTTTTGCCGGAATCCCGGCAATTGCATCGCGAATGGCTATTGAAGTATGTGTGTAGGCACCGGCATTAATAATTATTCCATCGTCGCTAAACCCGTGTTTATGAATCGTATCAATTAACTCACCTTCGATATTCGATTGAAAATAGGTGAATTCAATGTCGGGGAATAGTTGTTTTAACTCAGAAAAAAAAGTTTCGAAATTCTTTTCTCCGTATATGCTTTTTTCTCTTACACCCAATAAATTTAAATTCGGGCCATTAATAATAAGTAGTTTCATGTGTTTAAAATTTAGAATCAAGATACAAGAACCAAGACACAAGACAAGAAAATTAGTGCTTCAACTTAATCATGCTCCTGTGTGTGAAATCTTTTATCATGAATGTTTCATCTTTAAATTTTTAATTCTGTAAATTAACAAAAATCAATTCAACATAAGCCGAAAGTAAAAGAACTATTTTGCAGGAATGTATTTAACATACATAGTTTTTCGGTTTTCTATTCTTCATATAATTAATGTTTTAGTAAACAATATAGTAACTTTCGTTGTTGTTAAGCGTAAGTAAGCAATACAAATCGTTACTTAACAAAATAACTATCGATATTCGAGATTGATATATTTGTAAATATATAAAAAAGAGCATTATGAAATGGGAGGAAGCAAAAAAGGGTTATGAAAATTATTTAAAACTTGAGAAATCGTTGTCGCCAAATTCAATAGCCGCATACATAAACGATATAAATAAACTCATTCATTTTTTAGACAATAGCTTTAACAGTGTTGCTCCCGACGAGGTAAAACTCCGGCATTTAAAAAGTTTTGTCGAATTGTTAAACGAGAAAGGGGTTAGTCCGCGAACACAAGCTCGTACCATTTCCGGAATAAAATCGTTTTATAAATACCTGTTAATTGAAGATAAAATTACGAGTGATCCGACCGCATTACTCGAATCGCCCAAAATTGGGCGCAAATTGCCCGATATTCTGTCGATGGAAGAGGTGGATGACTTAATAAACGGGATTGATATTGAAAAGCCTGAGGGTCAGCGGAATAAAGCTATGTTGGAAACATTATACAGTTGCGGACTGAGAGTGTCGGAACTGGTAGGTTTAAAAATTACAAACCTGTTTTTCGAACAGGGATTTATTAAAGTTGAAGGAAAAGCAGGAAAAGAGCGGCTTGTTCCGGTTAGCGGACGAGCAGTTAATGAGATAAACATATATTTGAATGGTTACCGCAAAACGTTAAATGTTAAAAAGGAGAGCGAAAATATTTTATTTCTGAACCGAAGAGGAAATAAATTAAGCCGGGTGATGATTTTTACTATTATTAAAAATCTTGCCGAAAAAATCGACCTTGGAAAAAAAATAAGTCCACATACTTTCCGGCACTCATTTGCAACCCATTTAATAAATGGTGGAGCCGATTTACGCGCAGTTCAGGAGATGTTGGGGCACGAGTCGATTTTAACTACCGAAATCTATACGCATTTAGACCGCGATTATCTGCGGAGTACCATCAATCAGTTTCATCCTCGGTCGTAATTTTATGTGATAAATAGATTTTTACCCCTTTTTTTTATTGCGAACTATTGTTTGAAATATGAGTTTTGTTCGAGAAAATGACTCTTTTCTGTTTGTTAAGATATTGTTTATTCGAGCTTAAAACCGGGCAAATTCAACAGCAAACAAACTGTTGCAAGGA
Source organism: Draconibacterium sp. (assembly GCA_027011835.1). Lineage (GTDB taxonomy): Bacteria > Bacteroidota > Bacteroidia > Bacteroidales > Prolixibacteraceae > Draconibacterium. The sequence goes on from JALUZN010000488.1 coordinate 6,015, forward strand.
AAAAAAGTTATTTTTGTTAACCGATTAATTCAAGAAAGAATTGTTGCATTATTTTAATTATTAAGTAGTTATGAAAGATTTAGATTTAACAAAGTACGGAATAAATAACGTACAGGAAATTATTTACAACCCATCTTATGAACTGCTCTTCGAAGAAGAGATGAAACCCGAATTGGAGGGATTTGAAAAAGGACAGCTTACTGAACTTGGCGCAGTAAACGTAATGACAGGAGTATTTACCGGAAGATCTCCAAAAGATAAATTCATTGTAAAAGATAGTGTTAGCGAAGATACAATCTGGTGGACATCGCCGGAGTCGCCTAACGACAATAAACCTACAACACAAGCTGTTTGGGAAGACCTGAAAGAGACGGTTGCATCGCAACTTTCGAATAAAAGACTGTTTGTAATGGATGCCTTTTTAGGGGCCAACAAAAATTCTCGATTAAAAGTTCGTTTTATTGTTGAGGTAGCCTGGCAGGCACACTTTGTAAAAAATATGTTTCTGCGCCCTACCGAAGAGGAGCTGAAAACATTTGGCGAGCCCGATTTTGTTGTTCTTAACGGATCGAAAACAACAAACAAAAAATGGAAAGAACACGGATTGAATTCGGAGGTATTTACCGTATTTAATCTTACCGAAAAAATGCAGGTTATTGGCGGTAGCTGGTACGGTGGCGAGATGAAAAAAGGTATGTTTGCTATGATGAACTACTACCTTCCATTAGAAGGAATGGCATCGATGCATTGCTCGGCAAATAAAGGAAAAGATGGCGATGTAGCTATTTTCTTCGGCTTGTCGGGAACAGGAAAAACAACATTGTCTACCGATCCAAAACGCCAGTTAATAGGCGACGACGAGCACGGTTGGGACAACGACGGCGTATTTAACTTCGAAGGAGGTTGCTATGCAAAAACAATTAATCTCGACCCAGTGGCCGAGCCCGATATTTACGGTGCAATTAAACGCGATGCTCTTTTAGAGAATGTTACTGTTGACGAAAATGGAAAAATCGATTTCAACGATGGTTCGGTTACTCAGAACACACGGGTTTCGTATCCTATTTATCACATTGAAAATATTGTAAAACCTGTCTCGAAAGCAGGTCATGCAACTAAAGTAATTTTCCTTTCAGCCGATGCATTTGGAGTATTACCTCCGGTTTCGAAATTAACACCCGAGCAAACGAAGTATCATTTTCTCTCGGGATTTACTGCTAAATTAGCAGGAACCGAGCGCGGAGTAACAACTCCTCAGCCTACATTCTCGGCTTGTTTTGGTGAAGCATTTCTTTCGTTACACCCAACTAAATATGGACAGGAGTTAGTGAAAAAAATGGAGCAACACGGTGCTGAAGCTTATTTGGTAAACACAGGTTGGAACGGAACAGGAAAACGTATCTCTATTCAAGATACTCGTGGAATTATCGATGCTATTCTCGATGGCTCAATCGAAAAAGCTGAGACTAAAAATATTCCGATTTTTAATTTAGAAGTACCTACCGCATTGCCGGGAGTCGATTCAGGAATTTTAGATCCGCGCGATACGTATGCCGACCCGAAAGAGTGGGAGAAAAGAGCCAAAGATCTTGCCGGACGTTTTATTAAAAACTTTGTAAAATATACCGACAACGAAGAGGGTAAAGCACTTGTTGCCGCAGGCCCTCAATTAGACTAATCTTTTAATTAAAAGATTTGAAAACCCTCCGTTACTTTTTAACGGAGGGTTTTTTTATGGCTGTTAATTTTACGGTTAAAAAATTATTTTATTTAAATTGATTGTTAACCTTCTGAATTGTTACTTTTGCACACTGAATGGCTAAAAACTTTCATATAGTAGCACGTTTTCACCGTTGGAGGCTGAAAAATATGAGCGAACGCGCTTTTATTACAGCGCTAAGTATTGTTGTTGGTATTTTGTCGGGTTTTGGTGCTGTTGCTATTAAAAATACAATTGTTTTAACCAAAAGTGCTTTAGATACATTTGTTTCGAACGAAGTGCATAATTACATCTATTTTGCGCTCCCTATTGTTGGTATATTTTTAACTGTAATGGCTGTGAAATATATTGTTCGCGATAAAGTTGTTCATGGAATTCCAACCGTGCTATATAGTATCTCGAAACGAAAAGGAAAAGTCAAGAATCATAATTTATATTCATCGGTTTTAGCCAGTTCGCTTACTGTTGCATTTGGCGGGTCGGTAGGATTGGAGGGACCGGCTGTTGCAACAGGTGCTGCCTGGGGGTCGTGGTTTGCAAAATTCTTCAGGCTCAGTTATAAAAATTCAATATTAATGCTTGCCTGTGCCAGTGCCGGTGCTATGGCAGCTATTTTTAAAGCACCCATTGCAGCCATTGTTTTTGCTGTCGAAGTAATTATGATCGACCTTACCGTTTTCTCTTTGGTGCCCCTGTTGCTCTCCTCGGCAACTGCTGTTTTAATATCGTATCTGTTTTTAGGTCAGCATGTTTTGTATCCTTTCGAAGTGATACAGGCCTTTGATATGGCTGATTTACCCTACTTTATATTATTGGGAATTCTTGCAGGTTTTGTTTCGGTGTATTTTACTAAAATGTACATTCTTATTGCGGCCTTTTTCGACCGGCTAAAAAATTGGCAGTCGCGTTTATTAATAGGAGGAATTGGTTTGGGAGTTTTGGTATTTTTCTTTCCCTCTCTTTTTGGTGAGGGGTACGAAGCGATTAATGCAGCATTGGCCGGAAATTTCGAATATTTGTTTAACCATAGTTTGTTTTATGAATTGAAAGAAGAAGCTTGGGTAGCTTTAATATTTCTTATACTAATTATTTTATTGAAAGTAATTGCCACGTCGTTTACCTTTGGAGCCGGTGGCGTGGGAGGTATTTTTGCTCCTACACTTTTTATGGGAGCTAACACCGGAATGTTGTTTGCACACATTATTAATATGCTCGGGTTAAAAAATATTAATACAAATAATTTCGCATTAATTGGAATGGCCGGTTTAATTGCCGGAGTTTTACATGCGCCGCTTACCGGAATATTTTTAATAGCCGATATTTCGGGAGGGTATAAATTATTTGTACCGCTTATGATAACGGCAACATTTGCCTATATTATTGTTCGTACATTTACTCCTCATTCTGTTTACCATGTACAGCTGTCGCAACGAAAAGAGCTGCTTACACACGATAAAGACGCCAATGCTTTGCAAATGCTAGAGGTGAAGAAATTAATTGAAACCGACTTTGAAATTCTTTCGCCCGATGCCACTTTGCGCGATTTAACCGAAGCTATTTCGCGGAATCACAGAAATCTGTTTCCGGTGGTCGACGACGATGGAACAATGGTTGGAATGGTAAAAATGGACGACGTGCGAAGTCTGATTTTTCATCACGAATTATACGATAAAGTAAAGATAAGCGAATTAATGTACATGCCCGAATATCATATCGACCCGAATGATAGTATGGAAATTGTTGCCAATAAATTTGAGTCGTCGGATATCTACAATCTGGCGGTTATCGAAAACGGGAAATACAAAGGTTTTATATCACGGGCCAGGGTTTATACAAAATACAGAAAACAGATCAGGGATGTTTCGCATGTTTAAAAATTGGGGGGTTGAAAATGGTAAGGCATTAATTAGCAAGATTGTTGCCTGGCGGATTGCAAACATTTCCGAACGCAATTTTATCTATCTGTTAAGTATATTAACGGGGCTGCTCAGTGGAGTGGCCGCTATAGTTCTAAAAAACCTTATCCACTTTGTTGCCAAAAAATTAACGCATTGGTTTGCTGTCGACGGTATTAGTTACCTCTATCTCGTTTATCCGTTAATCGGAATTTTTCTGACCGTTTTGTTTGTGAAATTTATTGTTAAAGATAAAATTGGGCACGGTGTATCAAAAATACTCTATTCAATTTCGAAAAAAGGGAGCCGAATAAAACCTCATAACAACTATTCGTCGTTAATAGCCAGTTCGTTAACAATTGGTTTGGGAGGTTCGGTAGGTTCGGAGGCCCCCATTGTTTTAACCGGAGCCTCAATTGGCTCGAACCTTGCCCGCCTTTTTAAGTTGAATTACAAGTATGTTACGCTAATGGTTGGTTGCGGTTCGGCAGGTGCTATTGCCGGTATTTTTAACGCTCCAATGGCAGGAATTGTATTTACACTCGAGGTGTTGATGCTCGACCTTACCATGGTCTATTTAATTCCATTGCTTCTTTCGGCCATTTCGGCTACGTTGTTAACCAGCCTGTTTATGAACGAACATGCACTATTGCATTTCCCAAATGTTCATGCTTTCGAAATTCAAACCATTTGGGTTTATATTTTATTGGGCATTTTTACAGGTGTTTTGGGTATCTATTTTACACGAGCAACCATGTTTCTAGAAGGCTATTTTGGAAAAATAAAAAACTGGGTTTCCCGATTATTGGTGGGAGGTACAATTTTAGGACTGCTTATTTTTATTTTTCCTCCACTTTGGGGCGAAGGATATGTTAGTATAGAATCGATTTTTAAAGGAGGTGGCGTTGATTTACTTAACGGTTCACTTTTTTTCAATTTTAAAGAGAATATTTTTGTTTTGATTTCAGTTCTGGCCGGAATATTAATATTTAAGGTTGTGGCAATGTCGGCCACTACTGCGTCGGGTGGAGTTGGTGGTATTTTTGCTCCTACTTTATTTATGGGCGCTGTTGCCGGTTATTTTCTAATTTCGGTTATAAATCTGATTTTCAACTTAAATTTAGCCGAAGACAATTTTGCACTTGCAGGAATGGCTGGAATGATGGCCGCCGTTATGCACGCTCCATTAACCGGAATTTTTCTTACGGCAGAGATAACCGGAGGGTACGGTTTGTTTGTTCCACTGCTCATTACTTCCACAGTTGCCTATGTAACCATTATGCGTTTCGAACCACACTCGGTATATACCAAACGGTTGGCACAACGAGGCGAACTGCTTACTCACCACAAAGACAAGGCGGTTCTTCGCATGATGAATTTAAGGCAGTTAATTGAAACCGACTTTGAAATTATTTCGCCCGATGCAACATTGCGCGATTTGGTAAAAGCAGTATCTCATTCAAAACGAAATTTGTATCCGGTGGTTGATAATGAAGGTTATTTAAAAGGAATGGTTAAGCTTTCTGATGTCAAAAATTTAATTTTCGACCCCGACCTTTACGATACAGTTTACGTAAAAGATTTAATGTACATGCCCGAGTCGTATATTTCGCCACGCGATAGTATGGAAAATATTGTTGAAAAATTTGAAACTTCGGGAAGGTACAATCTAGCGGTTCTTAAAGATGGAAAATATCTGGGATTTATTTCGCGTGCAGTAGTTTTTTCGAAATACCGGAAAACGCTTCAGCATTTTTCAAACGATTGATTATTAATCTTATAAAATAGCTAATTATGATTTCACGACGTTCGTTTATCGCAAAAAGTTCGTTTGCTGTTGCCGGAGTTGGTCTGGCTAAGTCAGGAATTTCAATGGCGGCGATACCTCAAAAAAAGGAATTTCCAATCGTAATTTCAACTTGGAATCATGGATTACCTGCCAATGAAGCAGCGTGGGACGTTTTAAAAAAGGGTGGTTCGGCATTAGATGCAGTTGAGGCGGGTGTTCGCGTTCCGGAAGGCGACCCAAATATTATTACTGTTGGATATGGTGGAATTCCCGATGCCTCAGGACATGTTACCCTCGATGCCTGTATTATGGACGAAAAAGGAAGAGCAGGAAGTGTAACATATTTAGAACATATTAAGCATCCTATTTCGGTGGCCCGGTTGGTTATGGAAAAAACACCCCACGTTATGTTGAGTGGTAAAGGCGCTTTGAAATTCGCGTTAGACCAAGGGTTTAAAAAAGAGAACCTGCTAACCAAAGAACGAAAAGCTGCCTGGAAAAAGTGGAAAAAGGAACAGCGCGAGTTTAGCGCAAAAATTAATATTGAAAACGAAACAGAGCTGAACCACGATACAATTGGTATGTTGGCAATTGATAAAGAGGGGCATATTTCGGGGGCGTGCACAACCAGTGGAATGGGGTATAAATTGCCCGGACGGGTTGGCGACTCTCCAATTATTGGCGCCGGATTGTTTGTCGACGGAGATGTTGGCGGTGCTGTAGCAACCGGTATGGGAGAACTGGTAATGAAAACATTAGGAACATTTTTAGTTGTTGAATTTATGCGTAACGGTATGGCGCCGGCAAAAGCGTGCGAGGAGGCAGTAAAACGAATTGCCAGTAAAATCCCCGATTATCAGAATTTTCAGATTGGCTATATTGCACTGAATAAAGCAGGTGAATATGGTTCGTTTTGTATTCAGCCCGGATTTAATTTTGCCATTAAAACAGAAGATACTACCGAACTAAAGGATGCCGAGGCGTGGTTGAAAAAATTATAGGATAAATACTCTTTTCTTCTTCGCAGGGCGACTCAAAGTTCACCCTGTGAATATTTATAAACCTTACAAAGCAGTAAAGATTCTTATATCGAACTTATGTTAATAGTTATTTAAAAATCACTTTTCGATTAATTATTTCATAATTCTTCCTGATTGCCCTAAAAATATAAACTCCTCTTGTGAATTGATTTATATCTATCCACCCCGATTGAGTATTATTCTTTTCTAATACAAGGTTTCCTGTCAGATTAAAAACTTTTAAATCGATGGTTTCATTTTTAGTATCAATAAAAACCCGGTTTTGGGCAGGGTTTGGATACACATTAAACTCACTCAAATATTGGTTGTTAATTCCAACCGGAACCATAACTTTTAACCAACTCGTATCAGAATGTAAAGTTAATTCAGTAAATAATGTATTTGTTATCGAGCATGTATAATAACCACTATCTTGCAGTGCAGCATTTTCAATTGTAAAAGTTAAATCGTTATTACCGGTTACTTCTTGTCCATCTTTAAACCATTTATTACTATCGAAACTTCCAGGAATATAATTCTCGATTTCGAAAATAATTGTGTCGTATTTATAAATGGAAGTGTCGAGTGGTTGTCCAATTGATTGTTGCGGTGCATAGATAAATACATTGATATTAGAAAAATCGGAAGCATTTGTTTCAAGGTCGATAAATCTGAAACTGTTGTTAGCAATGTTAAAGTAAGTCAAAATTTCGTTGCTGCTATTTGATTTTATATTTCCATTTTTTGTATTGGAGAAAGGTGGAATTTCTCCTGATAAATTATTGTTCGATAAATTTAACCATGCCAACGAATCGAACTGAGCAAAGATTGGTGAAATATTTCCCTCCAGATTCAACCCGGAAAAGTCTATTGCAGTAACAAACCCATTTTCGATTGTGATATTTGACCAAGTGAAAACAGAATCGTTTGTCCATATTTCTTGTAGAATTTCATATTCATTCCTTAAATTTATCAGAGCCAACGAATCGTTTGAACTGTAATTTACTGTTACGATTATGCTATCAGAGATTAAAGTCAAATCAGGAAGCAAACTGTTTGTTATTTCGCAAATGAAAATACAGTTATTGTCATCAAACCAAGCTTCTTTTTCCAAATAATGTTTTTCTCCATTCTGTATTGAAATACCATTTCTGAACCATTCAAAGTTATCCGAATTGTTTGATATGTAATTTTTGACTTCTAAATTAATAGTGTCGCCCACGTAAAACGTTAGCGATTCTGTTTTACCAACTTTAGCCTGAGGTAAATAATCAAAACTGTTTTCGAAATTGTTATAGTTGGCCCAGTTTGCTATTGGTATTAAGTCATTAAAAATAAAATTATTGTTGGCAAGCGAGAATTCATCCAAACTTGCGATATTCTCCAGATTAGGAACTTCTCCACTAAAATTATTTTTACTGAGTTTTAATGATTCTAATCCTTCAATATTACTAAGTTGAGAGTTAATTAAACCATGCAATTCGTTTCCCGAAAGGTTTAGTTTTTTCAATGAACTTAGCTCTCCAATCCAGTTATTCAGCATCCCCTTGATATAATTATTGTTTAGATTTAATACTGTTAAACTATCTAATTCGGTAAGTGCATTGGGTAATTCACCGGAAAGCCGGTTGTTAAATAATTCTATTCCTGTAATGTGTCCATCATTAACTGTAACTCCATACCAATCGCTTACTGTCGCATTTATTGTGTCGAGCCAGTTGGTTTTGTTCATCCAGTAATTTCCGCCAAGTTCGTTGTAAAAGGTTTTTAATGCATTAAATTCTGAAACCGGAATATTATTATTAATTGCTTCATTTACCGTTAATGTTATTTCTCTGCTTGTTAACGAAAGTTCTGTTGCTACACTGTTTGTAATCACACAATGATATTTCCCTGAGTGACTGGGTTTTAGATTAGGTAAAGTTAAAGTTTTACTATTGCTGTTTGCTATTAAAATCCCGTTTTTGTACCATTTGTAGCTATCAGAATTACCCGGATAGTAGTTTTTTACGGATAGGGTTACACTTTCGTTTTCGGTTTTTACAATAAATTCTTCTGTACCAATCAATCCTTGCGGATGATAAATAAAATCTTTAAAATCACTGAAGTTATCCCATGAAAAAATGGCTTCGATATCGTTAAATTGGAGGTTGTTATTTCCAAGTCGGAAAGTGTCCATAGAAATTAAATCTGCAAGCTCATCGGGTATCTGACGGTTATTTTCGGCTTTTGAGTTTAGTACGTTTGCTGATTTTACTCCTGAGTCTGAACCTCCAATTAAGTTATTTTCTAACTCAATCCGGTACACTTTAGTTAGATTTTTGAGCTCAGCAGGAACTGGACCTATTAAATGGTTGTCGCTTAGGTTTAATACAATTAAATTAGTGAGGTTTCCTAAGTTTGATGGTATCACCCCAGTTAAAGAATTGTTTTGAATCGATAGTTGAAATAAATTGATGAGGTTTCCCAATGAACCGGGAATATTACCTTCAAAATTATTATTATCTAAATTTAGGTGGTTGAGGTTGGTTAGCTTGCCAATACTTTCAGGTATATTTCCACTGAGATTATTGTCTGATAGATAGAGTGTTCTAAGTTTTGTTAGCTTATCTATGTCATCAGGGAGATTTCCAGATAATTCATTCATGTAGAAATATATTCTTTCTAAATAATGTAAATCATAAAATGATATTGGGAAACTACCTGAAACATTATTTGTATCCATAATGATTTCATAAACATGTTCATTAATTACTCCAATTCCTTCCCACTCAGCTACAGTACAATTAATAGTATCTAACCAATTAGTCTTTTTTCTCCAGTTTTCTCCATTGGTTGTGTTGTAAAATTCTACAAGTGCGTTATATTCCGCAAGTGGAACCCCTGCTCCATGTGTATCGTTAACCTTTAAAGTAGTAGAATAAACTTGTAGAGTAAGATCTGTTACCACATTGTTTGATATTTTACAGAAGTAAAATCCTTCATTTTCAAGTTGTACGTTTGTTAATACCAAAGTTGAGTCATTTGCGCCAGCAATTGGATCTCCATCTTTCATCCATTGATAAGTATCAGAAGCAGAAGGATAATAATTCGGGATAGTTATTTTAACTGTTTCCCCGGGATCAGCCATTACATCAATACTTTTGTGTAAACTGATTTGATTTTCGTATTTAAACTCGTTCAAGTTATTATAGTTCCACCATGAGAAGATTGGTTCAATGTCGTTAAAAAGTAAATAGTTTTGTCCTATTCTAAGGTTTTTTAGGGAATCCATTTCTCCTAATATGTTTGGGATTTGTCTTGCTTCTCGTGGAATGTTTTCGTCAACTATTTTGCCAATCCAGTTAGCATTTATGTGCAATGTTTCAAGTTTATTCAGTTGGCTTAATTCGGCGGGCAAAGGTCCTTGAATTGTGTTGTGGTTAATTTTGAAATATCTTAATTCAGATAAGTTCCCAATTTCACGAGGTAATAGTCCTGAAATTCTATTAAAACTAAGATATAGTACTTGTAATTTGTCTAAATTTCCGAGCTCTTTTGGTACACTTCCGCTTAAGTTATTGCCAGATAAATCTAAATATTCCAGTTTTGAAAGATTACCCAACTCTTTTGGGATTGAACCTGAAATGTTATTGTTATTATTTAGATCTAGAGATGTAAGATTCGTTAAATTCCCAATTTCTGCCGGAATATTTCCATTTATATTATTGTACCATAAATACAAACTTTGTAAACCGGATAGATTACCAATTATGTTTGGAATCGCACCGACTAAATTATTATTAGACAGTAAAAGTGTGGTTACATGTCCTCCTTCAACTTTAACTCCATACCAGTCATTAATATGATGATTAATTGTATCTAACCAATAATCATTGTTTTTCCAGTTATCACCATCTAAAGAATTATAAATCTCTACCAAAGCCTCGTATTCTTTTCTCGGCACACCGGCAACAAAATCAGTTACAGTTACAACTTTATCAAAACTTTGTAACGTTAATCCCGAAATATCCGAGTTGGTAATCTTTAAATAATAAGTGCCTGCATCCTCAGTAACAGCATTAGTTTTATCGAAAGAAGGACTTGTCTCACCAATTAAAGCGATATCATCTTTATACCATTGAAATATATCATTTGCGGATAAATATCGAGGAGAAACAGACATCTCAATTATATCTCCTTTTTTAACAGAAATTTCTTCGGCAACATCAATTTTAGCTTGCGGAGAATAAGTGAAATTACCTGAAAAGTTATTGTAATATGGTAAAAACGAAATATCTTTAATATGTTTAAAAATAAACTTATTGTTCTCGATTTTTAATACCTCAAGGTTCGATAAGCTGTCAAGGTTTCCAAAATTGGCATCATCAATTAAATTTCCGCTTAAATCCAGTATTTTAAGTTCCGGCAATAGAAACCGGGTTCCAAAAATTGCTTCCTGAAGATTGTTATTCGATAATTCAATTTTTGTAACGTGGTTATTTTCCACAGTTATTCCATACCAGTCGGCAACCGAATGATTTGTTGTGTCTAACCAGTTAGTGTTATTTGCCCACCACGAGCCACCAGTATTTCCGTAAAACTCTTTTAACAAATTGTATTCAGATAAAGGGATTCCAGCAGACTGTGCAAAAACTGTATTGCCAATAAAAAGAGTAATAATAATTGCAATAAAGAGATTTCTAATTTTCATGGCGTAAGAATG
>JALUZN010000489.1 GCA_027011835.1 Draconibacterium sp.
ATTTATATTGTTTCTAAATAGGGGTTTTGGTTTTGTTGCCGGATTTATGCCAAAATTTACGTTACACTAAAACCCAACTCCGATTATAAAATTTCAAAAAACATTTTACCCACAGCAAGATAAATCAGCAGCCCAAGAATATCGTTCATTGTGGTAATAAACGGGCCGGTTGCCAGTGCCGGGTCGATTTTAAAGCGGTTTAAAAGCAGCGGAATAATTGTCCCGAACAGCGAAGCAAAAAGAATAACAATAAACAGCGACAGCGAAACCGAATAGGTAAGATTCATATTTGCCTGAGAAAAAAAGTTGTAGATAAAAATTAGTGTGGCAAAAATAGAGGCTGTTAACAGCGCCACCGAAACCTCTTTAAACAGTTTTCGCGAGGTCGATTCCAAATCTTTTACCCCGCTGGCAATACTTTGTACCACAATCGACGACGACTGAACGCCAACGTTTCCGCCCATTGCAGCAATTAACGGTATAAAAAATGCCAACTCGGTAACTGTTTTCAGCGAATCTTCGTGCGAGCTTAAAACCACTGCGCCAAGAATTCCCCCCAGCAAACCAATCAGCAGCCACGGGAAACGGGCTCGCAAAACTTCAAAAACTCTGTCGCCGGGCTCCACGTCGCCGGTAATACCCGACACCATCTGATAATCTTTTTCGGCCTCTTCGCGCACAATATCAATAACATCGTCGATGGTAATCCGCCCTTTTAACCGGCCAATATCGTCGACCACAGGAATGGCCACCAAGTCGTATTTATCCATAATTTCGGCTACCTCTTCCTGCCGTGTGTCGGTTGTTACGCTTTTTACATCGGCATTATAAATGTTCGAGATTTTTGTACTTGTACGGTTTAATATCAGCTTTTTCAGCGAAAGTACTCCCTTTAGTTTTTCGTCGTCGTCGACCACATAAATGTAATAAATTTCGTCAACCTCTTCGGCTTGCGCGCTAATCGCTTTCAGGCAGGTAGCAACGGTCCAGTTTTCGTTAACCACCACCAACTCTTTCGCCATAATTCCCCCGGCCGAGTCTTCCTCGTACTCCAGCAGGTCGACAATATCGCCGGCTTGTTCAACGTCTTCAATTTCGTTTAAAACTTCTTTTTGAACCTCGTCGTCTAACTCTGCCACCACATCGGCAGCATCGTCAGAATCCATATGCTCGATAAATTTGCTGGCAATAAAAGTGGGCGGCAAAACTTTTAACAGCCGTTTCCGGTCGTTCTCCGGAATCTCAACCAAAACGTCGGAAGCTTTTTCGTTGTCGAGCAAAAGGTAAATAAATTTTGCCTCCTCTATTGTTAAGTCGTCCATTAACTCGGCAATATCGGCAGGATGAAGGTCGTCCATTAATTTAATCACTTCACTTTTACTCTCTTTCTCAATAAGTTCCTTTAAGAGTTCAATACTCTCTTTGTTGATTTCGAATGGCATAATCTCCTATTTTTAACGTTTTTCGATGGCACAGGTTAACTCAATAAAATCTTCAACCGAAAGTTGTTCGGGACGTTTTGTTGCAAAATTTTCGGGTAAATTTTCACAAATTCCTTTTAATGAATTTCGCAACATTTTGCGCCGTAAATTAAAGGCCGCTTTAACCACTTTTATAAAAAACTCTTCGCTGCAAGGCAGCTCGTTACGCTCGTTACGTTTTAACCTTACAACAGCCGATTTTACTTTTGGCGGTGGATTAAATACCTGTTCCGAAACGGTAAAAAGGTATTCAATTTCGTAAAATGTTTGAAGCAGAACCGACAGTATTCCATAGGTTTTCTTCCCGTGTTTCGATGCAATCCGCTCGGCCACCTCTTTTTGAATCATACCAACAACTTCGGGAACACGGTTTCGCATTGTTAATACCTTAAAAAATATTTGCGACGAAATGTTATAGGGAAAATTTCCGATAATAGAAAAATCGCCTTTAAATCGGGTCGCAATATCGGCTTTTAAAAAGTCTTCCGACCAAATATTTTTTAACTCGCTAAAGTTCTCGCGAAGATACATTACCGAGTCGCGGTCGATTTCAATAACATAAAGATTTATTTCTGGCCGATTAAGCAGAAATTGAGTTAGCACACCGGTTCCGGGACCTATTTCCAAAACATCGGAAACCGAAGAGCTCAGACTGTCAACAATTTTTAAAGCAATATTTTGGTCGGTTAAAAAATGCTGACCCAGGCTCTTTTTTGGTTTTACATAACTCATATCCTTTGTATTCGTTTAAATTTGTCGAAATTAACCAAACAAATTTATATTTTTGCCCACAATTAATCTCTGTAAAAAGTGGTTGTTAAATTTATTTACGAAA
>JALUZN010000490.1 GCA_027011835.1 Draconibacterium sp.
ACTTTACAGTCTTTAAATTTAGAAAGTTTGAAAAAAACAGCCTTTAAAGTTCTGAAATTTTTCGCATTCTTTGCCGTTGGAGCATTTATATTTTGGCTTATTTATAAAGACCAGGATATTGAACGTATTAAATCGGTATTAAGAAACAATGTAAAATATTCGTGGGTAGTTGTCTCTCTTATAATTGGGCTTCTAAGTCACATTAGCCGAACACTTCGTTGGGGACTAATGATTGAACCGATAGGCCATAAACCGCGTTTCATCAACACTTTCATGGCTGTTATGGTTGGCTATTTAATGAATATGGCCTTCCCGCGGATGGGCGAAATTTCGCGCTGCGGAGTACTTTCGCGGTACGAAAAAATTTCGTTTACTAAACTTATTGGAACCGTTGTTGCCGAGCGGCTTGTCGATATGATTTCGTTGCTTATTTTACTCGGAATTGTAATTGTATCGCAATTTGGCAAGATGATTCGTTTTATTGAAGGAAACCCGGAAATTCACGGGAAAATCATTTCGGTATTTTCGTCGCCCTATTTAATTATCGGGTTTGTTGCTCTGTTCGTTATTCTTTTTCTTTTCAGAAAAAAGTTTAAACACACCAAACTGTTTAAGAAAATTATTGATATTCTGAACAACTTTAAAGAAGGGTTTATTTCTATCCGGTCGATAAAGAGAAAAGGGTGGTTTTATTTCCATTCGGTTTTTATTTGGACGATGTACTATTTTATGCTCTATGTAATATTTTTTGCATTCGATTTCACCCGCGACTTAACGCCAATAGCCGGACTTACCACTTTTGTTTTGGCAAGTTTTGGTATGGTTGCACCGGTACAGGGCGGAATTGGAGCCTGGCATTTTATGGTAAAAGAGGCACTCGCATTGTATGGTGTGGCCAACGAAAACGGGATTATTTTTGCATTTGTTGCCCACACCTCAATGACCGGAATGATAATTATTATCGGATTAGTTTCTATGGTGGCTCTGCCATTTGTAAACCGACGTAACGATATTGTTGTGGAAGAGAATGACCGTAGCAAGGAACTTTAAGTTTAAAGAATTACCGTTCCGTCCGTCAGTTGACGAATTCGGAATCTATGAATAAAGAATGAGTTGTTGAAATAAATTCTCCTTATGGGGTATTACGGACAGCATGACGTTTCTGGAAATACGAATTAAATGAATACCGAACTTTTTATAGCACGCCGACTATTTTTCGATAAAACAAACAAAAAGTTTTTATCGCAAAAAATAATTCGCATTGCACTGTTTGGCATTGCACTCGGACTGGCTGTAATGATTATTTCGGTGGCCGTGGTTACCGGATTTAAAAAAGAGGTGCGAAATAAAGTTATTGGGTTTGGGTCGCACATTCAGGTTGTTAATTTCGACTCGCGAAATTCATACGAACTATCGCCAATATCGAGCAACCAACCGTTTTTACAGAAAATAAAAACAGTTGACGAAATTAAAAGCGTACAGGTTTTTGCCACCAAACCGGGAATGATAAAAACCGATGAATCGATTCAGGGAATTGTTTTAAAGGGAGTTGACAGCCGGTACGACTGGAGCTTTTTCGGTAAAAACATGATTGCCGGCCGGGTACCCGAATTAAACGACTCGGCCCGGGTGAATGAGATTATTATTTCGGAACAACTTGCAAATCTGTTAAAACTGTCGCTTAACAATTTTGCTGTTTTCTACTTTATAAACGAAAATGAAATTAATCCGCGAATGTTACAACTAAAAATTTGCGGCATTTACCGGACCGGCCTCGAAGAGTTCGACAAGCTTTTTGTACTTGGCGACATTAAACAAATACAGCGGATAAACAACTGGAAACCCAACGAAATAAGTGGGTTTGAAATTGAAGTAGCCAACTTTTCAAAAATAGACGAAACCGAGCAACAGATAAGAAATGCCACAATTGATTACAGCGAAAAAAGTAAAAGTGTTTTGCGAACCGAAAACATTACACGGATGTATCCCCAAATTTTCGACTGGCTGAAAATTCTCGATATGAATGTGTGGGTAATACTAATTTTAATGACTTTGGTAGCCGGTTTTAATATGATTTCGGGGCTGCTGGTTTTAATTCTGGAACGAAGCCGGATGATTGGCGTTTTAAAAGCAATGGGAAGCCGAAACTGGAGTATTCGTAAAACTTTTCTCTATCTGTCGTTCTTTTTAACCGGACGCGGTATGTTGTGGGGAAATCTGATTGGTATTCTACTCATTCTTTTTCAAAAATATTTTAACATCATTCACCTCGACCCCGTAACCTATTATGTCGATTTTGTTCCTATTAATTTTTCTCTTTTCCATCTGCTATTACTTAACATTGGCAGTATTGCAATTACACTTACTATGTTAATTGTTCCAAGTCTGCTGGTTAGTAAAATATCTCCCGAAAAAACTATTCGGTTCGATTAATATAAATTATTGGTGGTGCGATTTTGAGTCGCGCCCTCAATATTTTGGTAACAGTATGAATCTGAAAGTTTGAAAATTTGTCTAATTTCCATCTATTCCTGGTTTCGGAACGCAATATAATCGCGCAACAGCAGGGGACAAAAATAAGTGAATAATTAGTATTTCGGCTAAACTTTCGCTTTTTTACATTAATGGCTAAAGCCAATAAAAAACATCTTTTGTAACCACCACCGCCCTGAAGAACGGTACAAAAACAATTTATTTTAAACGATATTTTTACACTATGCTATACAGTGTGTGTAAAAATGTAGTTTCTATCCTTTGCCATCCGATTTATCGGACGGACTTTAAAGCATAAACATTAATGGGTTTTAACCCTATAAACTGATTTTAAGGGCCCATTTCTCTTTGTTGCCTTTAATCCGTTGGATAAATCCAACGGCAATTGCGATAATTAGTCAAACCTGAAAAAGTCGATAATATTTAAGTTGAAGATTTTTGAATAGTATTTGTTTTAGGGTGTAAAAAAATCGAAACAGGTCAAAAATAATTTGAGCTTTAATGCGGTTCAGCATTTT
>JALUZN010000491.1 GCA_027011835.1 Draconibacterium sp.
GGTTTTCTCTTCTAAAAAAATGAAATAGGCATTTAGTTCTTCCGATAGTTTTTCGGACGGGCGCAACTCGTAATATTTGCTGAGCGCATATAAAACAAACGCCTGTGCGTAAGTATGTTTAATCGTGTCGTGCGGTTGATTATCCGCATCGATACTCATATAATATCCACCAAATTGTTTGTCGGCAAAATCAGTTGTAACAACGTTGAATGCTAAGTCGGCAACTTTGGCATATTTTTCATTGTCGAAATTTATAGCAGCTTCGGCAAAGGTCCATAAAATACGAGCATTCAGAACCGAAGTTTTTATTGTACCGGCAACCGGATTTCCTTTTAAGTCAACTGCACCATAAAAACCGTTTCCATTAGGTTGAATGCTGTGATTTATCCAAAACGAAAGTATGTTTTCGTGAAGCTCTTTTTCGAAAATATTGCGATATAAATTTAGTTCTTCGGCACTTTTTTGCATAACGTTTATTTCTACTTTAAAGAAACATTTTTGTAAAATATAAAAATACCATTACATTGCGTTGAAAGATTTTGTAAAAATGCATTTTTTCTATTCAAATACCGATGGCGATGCAACCGATACTCAAATTTTAAAAGAGTTCAGTTTTATTAACGATTTTGGTTTCGAGGAGTACAAAGACATTCGCCAAAAACCATTGAGTTTGCATTACAACAAGGGAATAGAAATTTGCTTTGTTACAAAAGGGCGGTATAACTGGGTGGTAGACGATAAAAGCTACCTGCTTTTTCCGGGCGATGGTTTTATTACCTGTCCGTGGGAAAAACACGGTAGCCCGCGCGAAGTGGTCGATTTGGGCGAGATTTACTGGATTGTTATCCGCCCTGAATTGTTTTTACAAACCGGCAGGTTTAAGTTGGGCAGGTGGTCGAAATTAAACCGTCGGGCAAATGATTTACTTGGAAAAGTTTTGTCTGAAAACAGAAATCATTCGCTTTTAAAAGCACAGTTTTTAAAACCTCTTTTTCTTGAATTGCAAAACGAACTCACGCGGAAAGAGTTTGGGTATTACCAACGTGTTTGCGGTTTAGTTGAAGAGCTGCTGATAAAAACGGTTCGGTTGCTGCAAAACAGAGAAAACCGGATGATTAAAAATCAGCAGTGGTTTTTAAATTTCGAAAATCGGCTAAAAGAGGAGATTTCGAAAAAATGGACATTGGAAGAGATGACTCGTGAAAGCGGGGTGGGGGTTACCACATTTACACAATTGGTAAAAGAGCAGAGTGGTTACACACCGGCAAACTTTCTGATATTTCTCCGGCTCGAAAAAGCTAAAGAGTTGCTGTTACAAACCACAAATAAACTTACTGATATTGCTTTGGAATGTGGGTTCTATTCGTCGCAACACTTTTCATCTACTTTTTCGAAGTGGATTGGAATGACGCCTAATGGTTATCGGAAAAGGAACAAAATCTTATAATTCTAATTTTAACTTTTTCTGTTTTATGCCCATCTCTAAAACGCCGTTGGCATGCCGGTAATAATGGCCGCGCAGGTCTTTCGAATATTCATTTAAAATCTGATTTCCAACCCCATTGTAATCGCCGCACCGGTAAAGAGCTCTTCCTAAAATTAATTCGTGTAACGAATTGTTCCTTGTACTGGTATCGGTTTTGCTTTTCGGTTCAACTTTTTTTGCGGTTTCAATATCCTGAATAGCATGTCCGCGAACTCCCGGCATCTGAATAAGTTCAAAAAGGGGTTTGGCCGCTTTTTTATTTCCAATGGTTTCTAATGCAATTGCCACTGCCCTGAAATGCGAGAACTCGCTTTCTGGGGTGAGTTTTTTCATCAACCTGAAAAGAGAGGGCAACACTTCGGTTTTCTTTGTTCTGCCCGCCGCAATTATTAAACTGTCTAAATAGCTTAAACTGCGCCCAAACTGTCCCATTCCCCGGAAGTTCCATCCTTCGTCCCAATCGTCGAAACTGTCAATTGCTTTCATCAGCTCTTTCCAACCGTCAGAAATTCCAATCATTCCGAGTATTCTGGCATACACAAGTTTATCCTTTTTGTTTTCAGTAAGATAGAAATTGTCGGTTAATGCACGAACTCCTTTTTCTCTGTCCCAAAGAACGATTTCCAGTCCTTTCAGATTATCGACAACTGTTTTTGCCGCCTCCTGAACTTTTGCGAAAGGTGGAGGATAATTATCGACATCGGTTAAAACATGTTCAGGCATATTGCCAATTTTTATCAGCTCTTTTTGAAGCTGTTTAATATCGATATATCTGATATTTTGTCTGTTTGCAGCTGCCATTGCCGCCGCCTTTCCAACGGCAAATCCCTGGTTTTGCAAACAGGGTTGCATGCGTAGCACGGGCATGGCATCGCGGTTGGCACTTGCGCCAAGTCCGGTAACCACAATTCCTTCGAGATGCTTTGGTAGGAGTGCGCGGAATGGCATATAGGCAAGTACATCGGCGCCACTGTGAGCCGGCGGTTTTAAGGCAAAGAACGGGTCTTCGGTAAATCCGTGTGTGTCGAACGAACTCAGGTGAACCGAAATTGTGTCGGGATAAGTTCTGCCATTGTATACATCGAGAACCGATACTGTAAAGTCGCCAATCATCCTGCGACGCTCGCGGGTTTGCGGAATTTTTCCAATGTCGTATTGCTCCTCAAATTTATCTTTTGCCACCACCATTGTACGCCAAACGTCGAGTAAATCGGTGTCGTTTGTAAATGTCCAGTCGGTGTTGTTGTAAAAGTCGTTAGGGTTTTTAAAAGGGAATCCGGCACCCTGCACAGCAACCGAATTTCCGTCGGTATAACGGTAAGCCGCACCGGCGGCAATTGCCATATCGGCACTTCCGGTTGAGTCGATTACTGTGTGTGCAAGAACAATTCCTTTCCCTTCGGGAGTGGCAACAACAATTCCTTTTACGCGGTTGTTTTCGACGTATGCACCGCAGCCGATAATTCCAAACCAAATATCGCCACCGGCTTTTCGAATCTCTTTGCGGTAATACTCTGTTTTCCAGTCGAAAACCCACTCTGCCAGCGACTCTTTTTGCCGCGGATTTCCAACGCCCATACTACGCACCCCGTTGTCGACCACATTTGTATAACCTTTCCGGTATCCGTGGTAATATCTTCCAATCATTCCCAGTGTTCCCATTCCGCCAAGTCCGTGCATATAATCCACCACAAGTGTTTTCGCCCCTTTCTGAGCAGCACCCACACCGGCAGGAGCACCGGCAGTTCCTCCGCCCAGTACAAACATCGTAAGTGCCTAAAACCGGAATATTACTCTCTTCGGCAATAATATTTCCGACGTTTAATGTGGGGCGCAATCCGTCTAACAACTCCGAAATGTCTCCATTTTCAACACTCTCTTTTTTCTTCCCTTTTATTGAAGGAGTTGCTATTTCAGGACGAGAGCTTGCTAAAATTGCAGCCTCGGTTCCAATGCGCTCGCCAATACGAATTAGTTTTCCCGGCTCTAAAAGTGTTTCTGCAGCTTTGTTGCTAAGATTTGCACTTCCGCTTAAAACAAACAAATTCTCAACTTTTTTAGGTTGAAAAACTTTAAGGTTGATTTTTTCGGAATTTACATTTGCCTTGTTCCAGTGCTTTTCCCCCTCCATTTTATCGGGTGGATTTTGATAAAGCAAGTCGGCCGACTCCACCTGGTTTGCATCCCAGGTTAAATCGCGGGCAATTTGCTCGGCTTGTGCAAACGAATCCCAACTGTCGTCTTTCATTTCAATTTGAAGCGTATATTCGATGGCATTGTATTTTATATCGGCTTTTTTAAACGAGCCGTCGGCTGCTGTCCCCGACGAGGTATAATTTATACGAACGGGTTCGGGTTGAATTTTTGCCGAAAGTTGTGCATCGTGTTTTACATCGTTTCCTACGACGGTAAATTGAAATGTCTGTTTCCCTGCCGGATAAACTCCAAACTTTGCCCCGGCCATTTTTGCTACGAGTGCACGCGGTGTGGCATCGATAATTGTTTTTGCAACAACTGCCTGCCGTCCCGAACGGTTTGCCATAACAATTCCTGCCGGATTTCCATTCGTGTCGGTTAAAATATCGGTTGCAAAACAGGAGTATAGAAAGTCGACTTTGTTATCGATTAAAGCATTGTCGAGCGCGTGTTTAACTTTTAATTGCGTTGGAAGCCCTTCGCCCCAAATTGCGTTTCCCAGTTCAGTATTCAATACCGTTTTGTCGCTGTTCCAAAGTCTGAAAGTTCCCGAAACATCTTCGCCGAGATATGGTTCCTGTGCCAACAAAAAAACTTTTGCTCCGGTACGCGAAGCTTCAACAGCTGCCGCAACCGCAGCCGTTGAACCACCCACCACAACCACATCGACCTTGTAGGCAACCGGTATTTTCCGTTCCGACTGATAGCCAAATAGATTGGGTTTTCGATTTTTGGGATTCCCAAAAGCATAGGCACCGGATGTTAACAGAAATGCTGAGCCGGCAGCAGTGGTTTTTATAAAGTTTCTTCGTTTCATAATAATTTAGGTTGATTGTAATCGTGTTATTTTAGTCCGTTAAGTAAAATCGTTTCAGTACCCATAATTATAGCGGGCTTATATTTTGGATGTAACCAAGTTAAAATAAATTTCATGTTTTTTTCGTCGATTGCCACGCAGCCGGAAGTTGGTTCGTATTCACTTCCCAAATGAAAAAAGATGGCACTCCCCATATTTTTAACAACCGGGTGTGTGTTGTATTCTATTACCATACAATATTTATAAGCATTACTACGCAATTTTAAATTTTCGTACGATTTTGCATCTGTTTCGCCACGAATATGTTTGTTGTAATCTTTTGAACCGGGGTCGTCTATCCATTTGTCTGCATCGGTTGTTTGAATGAATGGTATTGATGTTTTTACGTTCTGTTCGTAGCAAAACAGTTGTCCTAAACCAAACAAACCGGTTGGCGACTTTCCGTCTCCTTCTCTTTTTTCTCCTGGGTTTGCAAATCCGTTGCGACCGATGCTTGCCGGAATAGGGTTTGATTTAGCTATCCAACCGTTTTTTGTTTTTTCCATAGCTACCAAAGTGGCTTGATAATTTTCAGGTGCGGCATTAAAAACCACAAGTAATTGCTCTAAACTATCGAGCATACTTTCGTTGCTTTTAATAATCTTCGATGCTATTTCTATTTTATTATCCGCTTCTTGTCCGTAAATCGGACAATTAAAAACAAGAGTAAAAATTAATACTAATATAGGTGAAACTTTCATTATCGATGTAATTCTATTTGCTGTCTTTCTTTTAGGTTTGGTAATAGTTTCTAAACGAGCAGTACTCAACTTTTGTGACGACTGATTTTAAAG